>DJYD01000016.1 GCA_002449955.1 Lachnospiraceae bacterium UBA6987 | reverse complement strand
CAGGCCGCCGCCGAAGAACATCGGAATGATGAAGTAGATCATCAGAAATTTCCTGCCGGGAATGGACTTGCGGCTTAACGCCCAGCCTCCGGGAATTGTCACCAGCAGAGACAGAATGACCGTAAGGACCGTGTAGATGATAGTGTTGAGATAGCCTCTCCACACGTCGGTACGCTGCAGGATCTTGGCGTAGCCTTCAAAAGTGACCTGTACAGGGTACAGGATGACTCTTCCGCCCAGCACTGCGTCGGGATCCGAGAAGGAAGCGATGACAATGAAGTAGAGCGGATACAGCACAATCAGTGCCAGAATCGCCAGGAGGATGGTATTGACGGCATAGAACACGCGGTCGCCTGAAGTCAAGCGGATGGGACCGACTGCCGATTTTCTTTTCTGCATGGCTCGTCCTCCTTTACCACAGGGAATTCTCGGAGAATTTCTTCGAGGTCGTGTTGGCTATGATCAGCAGCAGCACGTTGATGACGGAGTTGAACAGGCCGATTGCCGTTGCGTACGCCTGGTCGGGCACGCCGGTAAGACCTTTCTTGTAAACGTAAGTCGCGATCAGTTCGCTGACGCCCAGGTTACCGTCAGTCTGCATCAGCAGGGCTTTCTCGTAGCCGACGCCCATCAGGCCGCCGATGGACATGATCAGCATGACGCTGACCATCGGCATGATCGCCGGCAGGTCAACGTGGAGCACGCGCTGCCACCGAGTGGCGCCATCAAGGATGGCCGCCTCATGCTGGCCGGGGTCGACGTTAGACAAGGCCGCGATATAGATGATGGCGCTCCAGCCGAAATCCTGCCAGTTGCTGGAGAGGATGTACATCGGACGAAAAGCAGAGCTTTCCAGGAAGTAGGAGACGCGCTCTCCTCCAAGGCTCGCAATGATATTGTTCACCAGGCCGTAGCGGCCGAAGAAGAGGGTCAGCATACCCACCATGACAACGAGCGAAATGAAGTGAGGGCCGTTGAAGATGGTCTGGAGGAATTTTGCCGTCTTGCGGCTCTTGGTCGCGTTCAGCAGGAGAGCCACGATGATCGGAAGCGGGAAACCGATGATGAAGCCGTAGATGCAGAGCAGGAACGTGTTCTTCATCAAGGGCCAGAACTGCACGTCAGTAAAGAATCTCGTGAAGTTCGTGAAGCCGACCCAGCGGGTGTATTCGCCAAGGATCGGATCGCCGGGCATGAAGTCCTGGAAGGCGATCAGCACGCCGTAGATCGGCAGGTAGTTGAACAGGAAAACGACCAGCACGGCAGGGAAGACCATGACCAGGAACGGATAGTTCTCACGAAGCCGTTTGAACCAGCCCTTCCGTTTTGCCGCCGTTTTTTTAGCAGAAGCCATACGTTATTTCTCCTTTCCGTTTACTCGAATGGGACTGATCAAAACTCAAGGTTCTTTTCGGTTTCCTTCGAGAAAACGTGAGCCACGTTGCCCTTGAAGGAGAAGTGGACGGTGTCGCCGATGCGGTAATTGCCCTTCATCTCGACGGTCGGCACAATGATGATGACGTCATGGCCATCTGCGTTGACGTGCAGGTGCACCGAGGATCCCATCATTTCGGAAACTTCCACCTTGGCAGCGATGCCGTCTTCAGAAACGTCGGTGTGCTCCGGACGGACACCCAAGGTGATATCCTGAGTCTTCACGCCGTTCGCTTTCAGGCGGGCTTCCTTTTCGGAAGAGAGCTCCACGGAGACGCCGCCCAGTTCTACGCAGTATTTTCCGTCTTTTTCCACGAGCTTCGCATCGAAGAAGTTCATGACAGGCATGCCGATAAAGCCAGCAACGAAGAGGTTCGCGGGATGGTTGAACACTTCCTGAGGGGTGCCGATCTGCTGGATATAGCCGTCCTTCATGATGACGATGCGGTCGCCGAGCGTCATGGCTTCGGTCTGGTCATGGGTCACGTACATGAAGGTTGTATCGATACGTTCGCGCAGCTTGATGATCTCGGCGCGCATTTCATTTCTCAACTTGGCGTCAAGGTTGGACAGCGGTTCGTCCATCAGCATAACCTTCGGGGAACGCACGATGGCGCGGCCGATGGCGACACGCTGGCGCTGGCCGCCGGAAAGGGCCTTCGGCTTTCTTTCCAGATACTGGGTGATGTCAAGGATCTCGGCGGCTTCACGCACCTTTTTGTCGATCTCGTCTTTCGGCACCTTCTGCAGCTTCAGGGAGAACGCCATGTTGTCGTAGACGCTCATATGTGGATACAGAGCGTAGTTCTGGAAAACCATGGCGATATCGCGGTCCTTCGGCGCAACGTCGTTCATGAGTTTTCCGTCGATATACAGTTCTCCGCCGCTGATCTCCTCAAGACCCGCGACCATGCGGAGCGTCGTGGACTTGCCGCAGCCGGAAGGTCCGACAAGCACTATGAATTCCTTGTCGGCAATATCAAGATTGAACTCCTGAACGGCAACAACGCCTTCATCCGTTATCTGCAGATTTACCTTTTTCTTTTCCGGTTCGTCCGCATTCTTCTTTTTTCTGCTCTTTTTCTGCTCGCCGCTGACAAAAGGGTAGACTTTCTTGATGTTCTTCAGTTGAACCTCTGCCATATTGTGTCCTCCTCCATGATAGGGAACCGGCCTCCGCTCCGGACCGCCTGTCCGCCTTGTTGAATGATCTATGTGCGCCCGTTCTCTGAGTTTACATAATGTAAACGCACATTTTTACATTATGTAATATTCTTATGAGCGTATTGTATTTTACGATGTCCCTCTTGTCAATATGCTACCACTTTTTTTTATTAGGAAATAGATTTACAAAATAAAACATAGTTCGGAGCAACGGACACAGATGTTTACAAAATGCACATCTTGTTTTTATGCTCCGTCCATGTTATAGTCTTTTGCAGATAGCGAAATGCATAGAGGAGGGACTGAACATGCCACTGCGGCGAGTGACGATACAGGACATTGCCGACGCCTGCGGCTTATCCCGAAATACCGTTTCAAAGGTTTTCAATGACAGAGGCGCCGTACAGGAAGCGACCCGGCTGGCCGTTCTGAAAAAGGCGCGGGAACTCGGTTATCTTCAGCTTCCCGGGGAAAGAGACGAACTTCCCGGCGACAGCAAAAGTATCGCCCTGCTGACGCAGCGCAAGCCGCTCACCCATGATTTCGGCGTAAATTTCATTACCAGTTTTACAGATGCCGTCAGCCGCTCCGGTTATACGCTCAAAATGTATGAAGTGTCCGCAGAGGAAATGCGGCAGAATACGCTCCCACCGCATCTGAATCTAGGAGAGACCGCCGGCATTCTCGGCATCGAGCTGTTTGCCAAAAACTATCTGGACATGGTCAGCGAACTTCGGAAGCCGACAGTTTTCGTGGACGGCTATGCCCGTGTCAGTCAATCGCTGCGAAACTTTGACCTGATTTCCATGGAAAACACATCGAGCGAGCTCGCGCTGGTAAACCGGATGATCGAAAAAGGCGCGAGACGGATCGGCTTCGTGGGCGACAAGGAACACTGCAACAGTTTCCTGGAACGCTGGTGGGCCTGCGTCAGCGCGCTCGGCGCCGCCGGCCTCACTTATGATCCGCGCATTTCCATTCTTGAGGAGGACGGTGAACAATATGCCGATACAGAATGGCTGCTCGGCCGACTTGACTCCATGCCGCAGATTCCGGATGCCTTCGCCTGTGCCAACGACTTTCTTGCGATCCGCCTTATGGCCGCGCTGAAAAAGAAGGGACTCCGCATTCCCCAGGACGTCATGGTCGCCGGTTTTGACGGATCTGCAGAGGCTTCCGTCGTCGAACCGTCCCTGACCACTGTCCGGATCCCCGGCGGAGAGATCGGCAGGCTCGCCGCCTCCACACTGTTCGAGCGGATCAGGCATCCCGACGCGTCTTGTCTTCTCACCTACGTCAAGACCGTTCCCGTCTGGGGCGGAAGCACGGGTTAACAGGCTTTCGGTCCCCGGCGTGCTCCCGAGGGCAAACTGAAGCGGTCGGATCCGGCAATCATGACCACCAGCTAAGCTGGTGGTTTGCTCTGCGGCTATAAGCCTTTGGTACCAGCCGGCTCTAAAGAGCCATTGAAGATCTGCCAACCGCACAATTGCCACGGGCTGGCCCCCTTCGCGGGGGCCTTCTTTTATGCCTTTTCTACCGGCTCACCCGTAAACGGGTCTATATACTC
>DJYD01000033.1:92271-102713 GCA_002449955.1 Lachnospiraceae bacterium UBA6987 | reverse complement strand
CTGCTTGTGGGCCCTCCCGGCACCGGCAAGACGCTGCTTGCGAAGGCCGTCGCCGGCGAAGCTAAGGTCCCGTTCTTCTCCCTGGCCGGCTCCGACTTTGTGGAGATGTTCGTGGGCATGGGCGCGAGCCGTGTCCGCTCCCTGTTCAAGGATGCCCAGCAAATGGCGCCCTGCATCATTTTCATCGATGAGATCGATGCCATCGGCAAGTCCCGTGACTCCCGCTACGGCGGCAATGACGAGCGCGAGCAGACCCTGAACGCACTGCTTGCGGAAATGGACGGCTTCGATTCCTCGAAGGGCGTGTTCATTCTGGCGGCGACGAACCGTCCGGAGGTCCTGGACCCGGCCCTTTGCCGTCCGGGCAGACTGGACCGCCGCATCATCGTGGATAAGCCGGATCTGAAGGGCCGTATCGCCGTCCTGAAGGTGCATGCCAAGCATGTCAATATCGATGAGTCGGTCGATTTCAACGAGATCGCCCTGGCCACCTCCGGCGCCGTCGGCTCCGACCTTGCCAATATGGTCAATGAAGCAGCCATCCTGGCGGTCAAGAACGGCCGGAATTATGTGAAGCAGTCGGATCTTCTGGAATCCGTTGAGGTCGTCATTGCCGGTAAAGAGAAGAAAGACCGCGTGATGAATGACAACGAGAAGCGCATCGTGGCGTACCATGAGGTCGGCCACGCCCTGGCTACCGCCCTGCAGAAGCACACCGAACCGGTGCAGAAGATCACCATCGTGCCGCGTACCATGGGCTCGCTTGGCTACGTCATGCAGACGCCCGAGGAAGAGAAATACCTCATGTCGAAGGATGAGCTGGATGCCGAGCTGGTGACCCTGCTTGCCGGCCGCGCCAGTGAAGAGATCTTCTTCGAATCCATCACCACCGGCGCTTCGAACGATATCGAAAAGGCGACGAAGCTTGCCCGCTCGATGGTCACCCGCTTCGGTATGAGTGAAGAGTTCGGCCTGATGGGCTTAGAGACGATCGACAGCGAATACCTGACTGCCCGCTCGTACATGAACTGCGCAGACGAGACCAGTGCCAAGGTCGACATGGTTGTAAAGAAAATGCTGGAGGAAGCCTATCAGAAGGCGAAAGAGCTGCTCAGCGCGAATAAGGACATCATGCACCGGATCGCCGCTTTCCTTGTGAAAAAGGAGACCATTACCGGCAAGGAATTCATGCAGTTAATGGAAGAGGTGAAGAAGGAGCGCGCCGAGGCGGAAGCCGCGCTGCGCGAGCGCTTCCCGGAAATGATGGAAGGCGGAGCAAAGCAGATTGAAACTGCCGCAGAAAATGCTGCAGAAACAAAGCCCGCTGAAACAACGGATTCTCCGAAAACGGAGAACGCGGAGGGCTGACCTGCCGCAAAAACAGGACGAAGAAGGCCCCTGAGAGCCGCAAAAAGCCCTGAAAAGGCAAGACTTCGGGAAAATCCCGGATAAAAAGAAAAAGATGGCATTTCAGCCATCTGCAGAGATAAAGAGGACGCTGCCGGTTAGGCCGCGTCCTTCTTTTACAGGACGGTGAGCACGCCGCCTGCAACTTTGAACCGGATATTTTGCCCCGCATAGAGGATGCCGTAGATCCGCTCGGGATCATCCTGGTACGCGGGCCTTGGATCAAGCGAGAGCGTCTCGAGGAGGCCTGCCTGCTCGTCTTCGGACAGATCCGCAAGGCGCGACTTATCGCAGACGACGGCAAGGCGTCCCTTTACGCGTTTGCCGGCAAGCACGTCAGCGGCATCAGGGATCGCATCCGCAAGAGGGATGTAGGGCTTGATGTCATAGATCGGCGTCCCGTTCATGAGATCGGCACCGGATACGGTAAGGAAGGCACCGTCCGGATCGTCCAGGGTCACGCGGACCAGCTTTACGGCGGAGATGCCGAGCCCGTTCGGACGGAAGGGGCTGCGGGTGGCGAAGACCCCGAGCCTTTCGTTTCCGCCCATCTGCGGCGGGCGCACGGTCGGTGTCCAGCCGCGGGCTTCATTTTCCGAAAAGCCCCAGATGAGCCAGATGTGAGAGCAGGCTTCGATACCGCGGAAAGCCTCGCGGATCCGGAAGGCGGGCTCCACGATGATGCGGCTTAGGGTGTCTGCGGCGAGGCCGGCCTGTCTGGGCACGCCGAACTTTTCGTCGTAATCATTCTCTATTCGTGCAACAATCTCCATAATGACTCCTTTGCCGCATATTATAGCATGAAAGCCGTAAGATTGCCACGCCGGATAAGATTGTTCCCTGTCATTGCGGGGCCGGGGAATGACAGGGTTTTTGACATCCGGATGAATTTATGTTATATTCATCATTTGTGAAAAATATCCTCATCAGGAGGTACTTATGGCTACCAATAACAGTTGTTCTTCATCCGGCTGCAGCAGAGAAAGCTGCGAAGGCTGCCCGTCCGCACAGGGAGGGCAGGGCGTGCAGGATCTGCATGCACCCATGAACGCACACAGCAACATCAAGCATGTGATCGGCGTCATCAGCGGCAAGGGCGGCGTCGGCAAGAGCACCACGACCGCAATGTTAGCGGTCTATTTGCGCGAGCAGGGATTTAGAGTCGGTATTCTGGATGCCGACATCACCGGTCCTTCCATCCCCCGTCTGTTCGGTGTGAAGCAGATCGGCGGCGTGAAGGACGAAGAAATGTACCCGGCGGAGACCGTGACCGGGATCCGCATCATGTCCATCAACCTGCTGCTCGAAGAAGAGGGACAGCCCGTGCTGTGGCGCGGCCCGATCCTCGGCAATGTCCTGCAGCAGTTCTGGAGCGAGGTCGCCTGGGGCGAGCTTGACTACCTGCTTGTGGATATGCCGCCCGGAACCGGGGACGTGGCCCTTACGGTCTTCCAGTCCCTGCCGCTTGACGGTGTGTTCCTCGTGACTTCGCCGCAGAGCCTTGTGGAAATGATCGTGACGAAGGCCTATACCATGGCTGAGCTCATGAACATCCCGGTGCTCGGTATCATTGAGAACTTTAGCTATCTTGTCTGCCCGGACTGCGGCAAGAAGATCAATCTGTTCGGAGAAAGCCACATCGGCGCCTGGGCGATCGCCCATGACGTGCCGGTCGCGGCGCATCTGCCGCTTGATCCGGCCATGACGGCCTTTGCCGACACAGGAAGAATGGAATATTATGAGGTGCCCGAGGGCTTTGCGGCCGTGGCGGCGCTCCTCCCGAAGGAAGAAGCATGAGAATTCTGAAAAAAGCAGCTGCCCTTCTGACCATCTGTGTGATGGTTTTCGCGGCGGCTGTACCGGCGAAGGCGGCAGTACCGGCCGAGCAGCTGAAGACGACTGCGATCGGCCGTGCTGACCATGCCTTCACGGATCATTTGGCCCTGCCGTGGCCGGATCTGCCCACGGTAAATGCAGATACGGCCTTCCTGGTCGAGCTGAACAGCGGGACGGTGCTCTACGCGAAAAATGCGCACCAGCAGATGTTCCCGGCCAGCATCACCAAGATCATGACAGCCCTGGTCACTCTGGAAAACGCGCCGCTTTCCGACACGCTGACCCTTTCGCATGCGTCTGTAACGGACCTTGTCTGGGGCGGTTTTGACCCCCAGGCACGCTTTTACGAGGGCCAGACGATGAGTGTGGAGCAGGGACTGTATGCCCTTTGTCTGGACTCGGTCAATACCATCGGCTATGCGCTCGCGGAGCACATCAGCGGGAGCCTGCAGGGCTTTTCCGATCTGATGAATGCGAAGGCGAAGGAAGTGGGCGCGGTCAACACCCATTTCAATAACCCGCATGGGCTGAACGACAAAACGCATCTTGTGACAGCCCACGATATGGCGAAGATCCTCTGGGCGGCCGCGGAAAACGATACCTACCGCAAGATCGCGGGGACGCCGTACTACAGCTTCAAGGACGGAAGCGGCAAGGAGATCAACTGCCAGCACGGCTTCAAGGTGTTTCGCTCGGACACGCCGGACTATGACGCCCGCTGCGTCTGCGGCAAGACCGGCTATACCAGCGAAGCGATGCTGACGCGTGCGGTATATGCGAAGGACGGCGAGCTGGATCTGATTGCGGTGACCATGCATTCGGATTCGGCTGCGATCGCCCTGCAGGATGTGGAGACGCTTTTAAACTACGGCTTCAACAATTTTTCGCTGCTGCAGCTTCCGGCCTATAAGGCGGCGGATTTCCCCATGGAATCGGGAAGCGGACGCCTGATCGAACTGACCGCCGGTGAGCGGATCGAAGCGTATACGGTGCCGTACCTGGTGCCGAATGCCTACGCATTTGCCCCCTGGACGCCGGAGCTTACCGCGGAAAATGGCACGCTTCTTGCACGTTACAGCTATCAGGGCGGCCTGCTGACGGCAACTTTCCCGGTGTGGGTGGATGACCCGAATGCGCCTTCGGAAGAGGAGACCACGCTTGCTCCGCTGCCGGATGCGACGAACAGCGAGGGCAGTCAGAAGGCGGAATCGTCCAGTGCTGCGGCGACGGATAAGGAAAGCGGTCTGAGCGCCAGGCAGATCATCGTCATCGCATGTTTGCTCCTGCTGCTCGTAATAGCGGTTTATGTGCTCGTGGAAATGTATCTTCACGCCAGAAGGCGGGAGGAAAAGAGCGCCGGAAAGAATGCAAAACGGCGCAGATAGGGATACGTATGGAAACCATTAAGATCCGTTATTTGACAGAAGACCTGCCGCGGATCGCGGCGATTCCGGGCGGCGACTGGATCGACCTGCGCGCGGCTGAGGAGATCAGCCTGCAGCAGGGCGAATACCGCCTGATCCCGCTTGGCGTGGCCATGCAGCTGCCGGAGGGGTATGAGGCACATATTGCGCCGCGCAGCTCCACCTTCAAAAACTTCGGTCTGCTGCAGGTAAACGGCGTGGGCGTAGTGGACGGCAGGTACTGCGGCGATCATGACCAGTGGTACGCGCCGATGCTGGCTACGAGAGCGGTAACGATAAAAAAAGGCGACAGAATCTGTCAGTTCCGGATCATGAAGAACCAACCGGAGATCTGCTTTGAAGCCGTGGAACACCTGTCTGCGGAAGACAGAGGCGGCTTTGGTTCCACAGGAATTTGCTGATTCTTGAACAAATTTTTAACTTTTTCAAAAAAGACTCTTAAAAGTAGAAAATCCACTGTTGTTCGGGGTAAAAAAAGCGCCGCGCTTTACCCGGCGACAGTGGATTTTTTGCGAAGCTTATGCTATAATCACTGCACCAACAACGAAAGGTGAACAGCTATGCGGGAGATACGAATGCACGTAGGAAGCCGCATCCGTTTGTATCGTAAGGTAAAGCATTACACACTGACGGATCTGGCAGAACGCATCCACAAAAGCAAGGCCACCCTGTCCAAGTACGAGATCGGTGAAATCACAGTTGACGTGGAAACACTCTTCGACATTGCGGCAGCGTTGGGCATCACGGTGCAGCAGCTGATAGACTATTATCCCGCAGCGGGAGAGGAACCGGAAGCATCCGGGGACAGCTTTTTCCCTCAGCGGAGGATATATGTCTACTTCTACGACGGCCGGGTGAAGAAGATTATCCGGAATCTTCTAGAGGTTAACCGGGAGGGCGCGGCGCCTTCGGCAACGCTCTACTATGACCTTAACTCATTTGACAAACCGGAAAGCTGCCGGAATCTGTATTTCGGCAAAGCCGAGTTCTTTGACACGGTATCCAATTTCATGTTTGAGAGCCAGAGCAATCACAGCGAACGAGTGACGCTCACGGCACTCAATCCGTTTGACCGCAGCACGGAGGTATTAGGCATGCTGTCCGGCATGTCCCGTTATCCCCTGCTCCCCATTTCCATCAAATGCATCCTCTCGGAAGAAATCCTGACAGAGGATGACCAGCTGCATGAGGATCTGATCCTGAATCCCAAGGATATGAAACTGATCCGCAAACTCAATATGTTTGCCGTTGAGCAGTTCTGAACCGGATCCCTGCTAAAGAAGCCGCTTGCAGATTGTCGTTTGGGAAGACGGTAGGTCCATTACACCCCATTCCGGTATTTTTGTATCGGGAAGGGGTGTTTTTATTGTTCTGACCGCAGCCGGCTGTAAAAAAAACAGCTTCAGACGGAAGAAAGGACTTTTCTGCATTGTAAAAAAAGTATGGACACAGAATAAAAATATGATATAATTTATCCGTTAAAACCCGTTACGGGACTGTTTTCTCTGCACATAACCGCCGTGCACTGAGCCTTGCGGATCATGTGTCTGTAAAACAGAATAGACAGGAGAGAGTATATGAGTAAAGAAAAAACCGTCAAGGAAATCGACGTCGAGTCATTGGACGCCGAGCTGGCAGCGGCGAAGAAGATCGAAGAGCAGAAGAATACTATCTTCGGCAAGATTGCGGCTGTATTTGCCTTCGCCATGTCCGTCTATCAGATCTACATCGTATTCGGACATCTCGCTGTTATCTCCATGCGCGCCATTCACGTCGCGTTTGGTTTCACCGTCCTGATCCTGGCTCTGCCGCTTTATGAGCATGTCTTTAAGGACAAATTTGCTAAGAATCAGGCCTTCAGGCTGATCTGCCGCATCATCGACATGGTGTTGATCGTTGCCCTGTGGTGGTCCGTCTACCTGGTCAGCAATGAATATGCCCACCTTTCGGACAACAACGGCAAGGCCGGTACCATGGCGTTTGTCGCCGGTCTGATCTTCCTGGTGATCGTGCTTGACGGTGCCCGCCGTTCGCTTGGCTGGATCATGCCGATCCTGGCGATCATTTTCCTGCTGTACGCACGCTTCGGCGGCTATATTCAGGGTTCCCTCGGCCACCGCGGCTATTCCTGGGACAACCTGATGAAGTACCTGGCGGTTGACCTTGACGGTATCTTCGGTACCACGATTCAGGTCTCGACCACGGTTATTTACATGTTCGTTATGTTCGGCGCCTTCCTGGATATTTCCGGCTGCTCGAACTTCATCAATGACCTGGCCCTTTCCGTGACCGGCAAGCTGCGCTGCGGCCCCGCTCTGGCGGCTGTTGTGGCTTCGGCTCTTATGGGCTGCATCAACGGCTCCGCCGTCGCGAACGTCGTGGGTACCGGTACCTTCACGATCCCGCTGATGAAATCCCGCGGCTACAGGCCCGAATTTGCTTCCGGCGTTGAAGCCGTTGCGTCCACGGGCGGGCAGATCCTGCCGCCTGTTATGGGCTCCGGCGCATTCCTGATGGTCGTCTTCACGATGGAGAAATACACGACCATCGTCAAGGCCGCCGTCATCCCGGCTGTCCTGTACTTCCTGGGTGCCGGCATTGCCGTCTTTGCCCAGGGCGAAGTCGGCGACGTCGAACTGATGCCGAAGGATCAGATCCCGAAGACCAGAAAGGTGCTGGCAGACGGCTGGCTGTACTTAGTGGTCATTGCGATCCTGGTCTGGGCCCTGCTGATCAAGCAGCTCAGCCCTCAGCTGTCCGCGACCATCGCCTGCGCCTCCGTGCCGATTATCATGCTTCTTGACAAGAAGAAACGTTACAAGCTGACGGATATTCCGAGGACCTTTGTCAAAGCCGCTTACAGCGCGATTTCCATCGTGGCGGGCTGCGCCTGCGCCGGCGTTGTGGTGGCTATGGTTACCCGTACCGGTCTGGGCGTCAAGTTCGGCAACGCCATGATCAACGCCGCCGGCGGCAACATGTTCCTGTCGCTGCTGTTCACGGCCGTCGCCTGCATCATCCTGGGCATGGGTCTGCCGACCACCTCGGCTTACGTCATCGGCGCTTCCATCCTGGCTCCGGCCCTGAAGCTCCTTGGCCTGAACCTGCTGACCGCTCACCTGTTCGTGTTCTACTTCGCCTGCCTGTCGGCCATCACGCCGCCTGTTGCCCTGGCTGCCTATGCCGGTGCCGGTATTGCAAAGTGCGACCCGATGAAGACGGCCATCAACGCCTGCAAGATCGGTTTTGCGGGCTTCATCGTGCCCTTCGTGTTCTGCTACAACAGCGCCATGAACCTGGACGGCTCGCTCGGTGAGATCCTGAGCGTTGTGTTCTCCTCGCTGGTCGGCTGCGTGGGTATGTCCTGCGGCATGCAGCAGTGGTACTTCAGCGGCCAGACGAAGATCAGCCTGATCGAAAGCCTGATCATTATCGGCGG
Source organism: Lachnospiraceae bacterium UBA6987 (assembly GCA_002449955.1). Lineage (GTDB taxonomy): Bacteria > Bacillota > Clostridia > Lachnospirales > Lachnospiraceae > UBA6987. Next base: position 94,607 of record DJYD01000033.1, on the reverse strand, counting down.
CGGCCTGTGCATGATGATCCCCGGATCCCTTACCGATATCATCGGCCTGGTCATCCTGGTCGGCATGTTCTTTGTCTGCAGAGCCAGATACGGTCACAAGAAGGCCCGCGCTTCCGCAGCCTGATCTGCGGATTTAACGCAATGATAGTCGGGAATGGTCCCGTACTATAGATCTATCTCAATGAAAAAGGAGAGAGAAAATGAAAAAAGTTGTTTCTTTAGTTCTCGCCCTGGTGCTTTGCCTTAGCCTTTGCGCCTGCGGCGGCAGCAACAACAGCAGCACCAACGCTTCTACCGGAGGTTCAGATTCCGGCTACACCTACAGTGGCCCTCGTCTGACCATTGGCGGTGCTGACTCTACCGGTACCATGTATGCGGCTGCGGCTGCCATTGCCACGACCTTCACCAACAAGATCAACGGTCTGCAGGTCGAAGCTACCACCTCCTCCGGCTCCAACCAGAATGCGCAGGATGTCCATGACGGTGAGATCCAGCTCGGCATGTGCTCCGGCGACGCCGGCTACAACGCCACCCACGGCCTTGGCAAGTTCGATGGCAACAAGATCGAAGACATCGTCTGCATCGGCTGCGTGTACTCCTCCGTGGTCAGCCTGGTTGCCCTGAAGTCCTCCGGCTGGACCTATCTGCATGATGTTGCCGGTTCCAACGGCACCATCGGTATCGGCCCTGCCGCTTCCACCACCGAAGTTTCCACCAAGGTCGGCCTTGAAGTTGCCGGTCTGACCGAAGGCAATGGCCTGTCCTTCACCAACATGACCCTTGGTGATGCGGCTGACGGCGTTGCTGACGGCACCGTCCTTGTCGGTTCCGCTTTCGCCGGTGTCCCGGTTGGCGCTCAGCTGAATGCTGCTGCCACCAAGGAATGCGTATGGCTTGGCTTCACCGATGAAGAGCTGAACAAGGCTCTGGAAATCAACCCTGCCTATGCGAAGATCGACATCCCGGCCGGCACCTACACCTCCGGCAAGTCCGTCCAGGATCAGGCCGTCCACACCTTCGGCGTGAAGTGCATGGTCATTGCCCGCCAGGATCTGGACAAGGAACTGGCCTACAACCTGGCTAAGACCCTTTGGGAAAATGCTGCTGATATGGCCAAGGCCAACGGCTTCTTCGCTGAGCTGAATGACCAGACCTACATCTGCAACGATACCCCTATTCCGCTTCACCCCGGTGCAGAGGAATTCTACAAGAGCGTCGGCGGAATCAAATAATTTCACTGACCTGGTAAGACCGGGGCCTTCGCGGCCCCGGCCTTTTTTGCCTTCCCCTTAGCCTTCTCCTTTAGGGGAAGCCAGGCGGTGGATGAATTTGCCTTCCCCTTTAGGGGAAGGTGTCAGCGAAGCTGACGGATGAGGTTAATAACGGAGGAAAGCTATGGATCTTTGGTCGCTCATCAGTCTGCAGATCACACTGTTCATCCTGATGATGGTAGGTGCTCTGCTGAAAAAAACAGGTGTTGTCAGTGCAGAAGGAAAGCGCTGCCTTTCGGATCTGTGCATCAAGGTCGTCATTCCCTGCAATATCTTCAAATCCTTCCTGATCGATTTCACACCGGATATTCTGAAGACCTGCGGCCTGCTGCTGATTTCGGCGGTGGTTATGCAGCTTGTCTGTCTGCTGCTTAACCGCTTCATTTACAACGGCTTTGAGGAGCGGCGGAAAAAGGTGCTGCAGTACTGCACGATCGTGCCGATGAGCGGTTTCCTGGGCAATCCGATCGCCGAAGGCATCTACAGCTCGGTCGGCGTCCTGTATACCTCCATTTTCCTGATCCCCATGCGGATCATCATGTGGTCCGTCGGCACCAGCTACTTTGTGGCCGGTACGAAGACGGATCCGAAGAAGGTTTTAAAGAATGTGCTGATGCATCCTTGCCTGGTCGCGATCTACCTCGGCTTGATCTGCATGGTCACCGGATTCAGACCGCCTGCCGTGATCCTGAAGCCGATTCAGTATCTCGGCAACTGCAACACGGCCCTGACCATGATCATCGTCGGGACGATCCTGGCTGACGTGCCGCTGCTTTCGATTTTCAGCAAAGCGACGCTGTCCTTCTCGGCTCTGCGCCTCGCCCTGCTTCCGGCTGCGGCCTTTGGCATCGGTCTTCTGCTCGGCTTAGACAACGTCTCACACGGGGTCAGCGTGCTGATGACCGGCATGCCGGCAGGTGCCACGGCAGCGATCCTGGCTGCCCGCTACGGGAGCGATGCGGAGTTTGCCACAAAATGTGTGGTCATGAGCACCCTGCTCAGTATGATCACCCTGCCTCTCTGGGCACATATTGTAGGGTAAAAGGGGAAGGCAACCTCATCCGT
>DJYD01000033.1:43477-92163 GCA_002449955.1 Lachnospiraceae bacterium UBA6987 | reverse complement strand
CACCTTCCCCTAAAGGGGAAGGCTGGGAAGAAAAACCGCCATAAGGCGGTTTTTTTCATGCCTCGAAAATGGCTCAACCATGCGGAAAAGTCCGATTTTTTACACAGAGGTGCAAAAATGTGCTATGCTTTTTCCAAGATAAACATCGGATAACTCCGGTGAGGAATCTTCCCCGCCGAAGACGGCCGGGGACCGCAAGCCATACATGATCTTTAGGAGGATCAACTTATGATGATGACAGGACTCGCAGTTCTCTTATTGCTGGCAGGCATTGTTGCCAGTCTCGTAATGAAACAAAACGGCAAGAAAGCCGCTCTGCCGATGATTCTCGGCGTCATAGCCGCGGTGGTCGTGTTAGCCGGCTCCTGCTTTACTTCAGTTCCCACGGGACATACCGGGGTCGTGACGACCTTCGGCCGCGTGGAAGACTACACCCTCGATGCCGGCATCCACGGAAAGCTCCCCTGGCAGGAGGTGGTGCTGCTCGACAACCGGGTGCAGAAGGCAAGAGTGGAACTGAATTGCTTTTCCTCTGATATCCAGGAGGTGAAGGTGGTCTACACTGTCAACTACCAGATCAGTAAGGAAAATGCCATGACGATTTACAGCAACATCGGTACCCTGTACTATGACACGGTGATCACGCCGAATGTCTCGGAAGCCGTAAAGGTGATGACGGCACGCTACACCGCCGAGAACCTGGTAGCCTCCCGCGATGACCTTTCGGAGAAGATCGAAGACCTGCTTTCCAGGCAGCTTAACCGCTACAACATCCTGGTCGTCGGAACCTCGATCGAGGATATGGATTTTACCGATGCCTTTACGAACGCTGTCGAAGCCAAACAGGTCGCCGCGCAGAATAAGCTGCAGGCGGAGATCGAGCAGCAGCAGAAGATCATGGAGCAGAAATCCTCTGCGGAACGTTCCGTGATCGACGCGAACGCGGCTGCTGAAGTTGCCCGCATCCAGGCGGAAGCAGACCTTGCCGTGACCAAGATCCAGGCTGACGCTGCAGAGTATGCCGGCCAGAAGGAGGCCGCGAAGAACAAGGCGATCGCCGAAAACCTTTCAAAAGATCTGCTGAACTACTATTATATCCAGCAGTGGAACGGGATCCTCCCGAACTACTACATGGGCAGTGAAAACGTGAGCACGATCATCGGAATCGGCGACACAGAGGCTGCACCCGCGGAATAAAACCGGGTTTGATATTCAGGGGAAAGAGCGCCCGAAAGGACGCTCTTTCCCTGTTTACGGCAAAAACAAGTCATTTTCGTATAAATTTATCCCCCTAGCCCTAAATTTATACTTGCTTTTTTATAAAAAATGTATTAAAATAGGGACAAATCATCGGACGGGAGAGGTAGCCACCCGCTGCAGACAGAAGACACGGCTGTCTGTACCGGCTGGTCCCCGCCGAAAAAATGAGGAGGAAGAAAATGCCTGAAGAAAACAAAGTGGTAAAAAAAGGCTGGCTTGACAAGTTCCTCGACTGGCTCGAGAGAGTTTGTAACAAGCTTCCGGATTCCACGATCCTGTTCATCTACCTGTTCTTCATCATCCTGGTACTGGGCTGCATCCTGGGCCTGCTCGGCGTCTCTGCGACGAACGTAGCAACAGGTGAAGTCGTCAAAGTGCAGAACCCGATCTCGACGGCCGGTCTGCAGTACTTCCTGGGCAACATGGTATCCAACTTCACGGGATTTGCTCCCCTGGGTCTGGTTATCACCATGAGCCTGGCCATCGGTATCTGCGAAGAAGGCGGGCTCATTTCGACCCTGCTGAACGATAAGCTTCGCAACATCCCGCCGGCCATCCTGCCCTACGTGATCGCCTTCGTCGGTACCTGCGGCAACATCGCTTCCGATACCGCCATGGTCGTTATCCCGCCTATCGCTGCGGTGCTGTACATCGGCGCCGGCAAGAACCCGCTCGTTGGTATCATCAACGGCTATGCGGGCGCACAGGCAGGCTTCTCAGCCAACCTGATGATCGCCGGAACCGACTCCCTGCTGCAGGGTGTCACCAACACCAACCTGGCTGCGTTCCTGGGTGACAAGATCAAATACGAAGTCGACGTCACCTGCAACTGGTACTTCATGATGGCCTCCACCTTCCTGTGCGGCGCGGTCATCGGCGCGGTCTGCGAATTTGTCGTAGAAAAACGTTTCGGCAAATATCAGCCGCCGGAAGACATGGAAGTCGAAATGCCCGAACTTCGTGATGTTACTCCGAAGGAGAAGAAGGGCCTTCGCGTAGCCGGTCTCATGATCCTGGTCTACATTGCCATCGTTGTTGCCCTGTTCTTCCTAGGCCCGCTGGGCAAATCCTATGCGCTCAAGAAAGATATGGACCTGGCAGCTTCAATTGCGGCCTATCATGCTGATGGTGTCATGGTTAAACAGATCTTCGGTTCCAACATGCTGTACACCACAGAATTCGTTGGCTCCGTCCTTCTGAAGAACCTGATCCCCGTGCTGTTCCTGCTGTTCATGGTCGCCGGCCTCAGCTATGCTTTCACCGCCGGCACCTTCAAGAAGAGCAAAGACGTCTCCAAGGCCATGACGCACCAGATGCAGCTCATGGGCTCCTACGTAGCGTTCTGCTTCTTCGCCGGACAGTTCACCGGTATGTTCAACTACACCAAGCTCGCCACCTGCCTTGCCATCGGCGGTGCTGACCTGCTTGACGCCATCGGCTTCACCGGTTTCGGCATGCTGGTCGCGGTCATCCTGGTCACCGGCCTGATCAACCTGTTCGTCCCTTCGGGCTCCGCGAAGTGGGCTATCCTGGCTCCCGTGTTCGTGCCCATGCTGATGCTCCTTGGTTATCACCCCGGCTTCATCCAGCTGATTTATCGTCTGGGTGACTCCCCGACCAACGCCTTCACGCCTCTGTCCCCGTACCTGTGGGTCCAGCTTTCCCTGATCCAGAGAAAGTACGACAAGAACTGCGGTATCGGTACGTTGGCCTCCGGTCTGTTCCCGATCGGCATTGTCCTGCAGGTCGCCTGGATCATCTTCCTGGGTCTGTGGATGCTGCTCAAACTCCCGATCGGCCCCGGTGTCACATCGGCGCTTCCGGCAGAACTTGCGGCTGTCCTGGGCGTAAAATAATGGTTTCCCTGTAAGGAAACGCAAGCAGGGCCCTGAGTCCCCTCAGGGCCCTTTCTCTTCCAAAAGCCCGGCGCATCTTAGCTCCGGGAATATCAACCGCAATGTGGAGGTCCATTCATGGGCGAAAGCATCAAGAAACTGTTCAGTAACTGGTTTTCTACGGACAACTTCCAGCCCTGGAAGCTGCAGACGACCTGGGATTATATCTTTTTCGGCATCATGATCCTGATCGGCGTGCTGATTTTCTTTCTGGTGTACCGCAGCTTAAAGAAGCATCGCAACCAGACAGACGCAACAAAGCGCGTCGCGAGAAAGTTAAAACGCCTCGGCGGCAAAGGCTCCGTCTGTTATATTGACAAAACGCTCAAGACGACAGATATGGAGCATCACTGTGATCTGATCAACGTGGCGAAGGACCGCATTTATGTGGTCAAGGTATTCCCCTGGGGAACCAAGGTCAAAGGCAGCAAAACGGAGAAGGAATGGGCCTTTATGTACGGCAAGGAAGTCCGTTATGAACAGAACCCGTTAGGCGATCTTGATCAGCAGCGCGGTGTGGTGACCCGTGTGCTTCTGCGTGCGAACCAGCGCAGTGTCCCGGTGATTCCGCTTGTGGTGTTTGCCGACAATTACGGCCGCGCGGATTTTGCGATCCACGGTCTGAAGGGCGCGAACGTGGTTACCATTCAGCAGATGGGCCCGTGGCGCCGTACGTACAAGCTGGACAAGGTTCCGTTAAATCTGGAAGAAGTTAAGAAGGCGCTCGAAAATTCATTTACGGATGCTCCGCAGGCTGCCGTCACGGAAGCTTCTTCCGAAGAAAAACAATAAACCCGATCATTCTGCCTGCGCCGCGTGTCCGGTGCGGGCTTTTCTATGTTTCCCTGTGTCATTGCGAGGAGGTGCGACAGCACTGACGCGGCAATCTGTTAATGAAGGAGTATGCATTATGACCTTTGATCGTATTGATATGAATGCCCTGGAGGCGGATCTGATCCGCATCCGCCGTGATCTGCACCGTCATCCCGAAACAGCCTGGACGGAATTCCGCACGACGGCATTAATCATTTCCGAACTGGAAAAGCTCGGCCTTCCCGTCGAATTCGGTCCTGCGATCCATGTTCCGGAGAAGATGTATGGCATGCCGAAGGAAGCCGAGATGCAAGCCTGCTACGAGAGGGCGCTGCAGGAGAGTGACCGCCCTGACCTGATCGAAAAGATGAAGGGCGGCTTTACCGGCTGCATCACGGAGATCCAGGGCGAACTGCCAGGCCCGACGGTCGGGATCCGTGTGGACATCGACTGCAATGACTGCGATGAGTCGGCGGCGGAGAACCATAAGCCGGCGGCCGGCGGTTACGCTTCCCTTCATGCACACTGCATGCATGCCTGCGGCCACGATGCTCACACCGCGATCGGTATCGGGACGGCAAGGCTGCTCTGTGCCTACCGGGACAGGCTGCCCGGGAAGGTCGTTCTGGTCTTTCAGCCGGGAGAAGAGGGGCTTCGCGGCGCCGCATCGCTGACGGCGACGGGGAGATTTGCGGAATGCGATTACTTTTTCGGTGCGCACGTAGGGCTCGGCATTTCTCAAAAAGAAAAGCTGCAGGTGGGCGATGTGGTGGCTTCGACCTACGGCTTCCTGAGCAGTACGAAATTTGATGCGGTTTTCCATGGTAAAGCCGCTCATGCAGGGGCCTCTCCCGATCAGGGCTGCAATGCGATTGCCGCAGCTTCGGCAGCCGTTATCAACATGCTGGCAATCGCCCGTCACCATGACGGTGCAAGCCGCATCAATATCGGTACCTTCCGCGGCGGCACAGGCCGCAACGTGATCCCGGACAGAGCAGAGCTCGGCATCGAGACCAGAGGCGTAACGAACGAGATCAACGAATACATGGAGAAGGCGGCGGTTCGGGTCCTGGAAGGGGCCGCGGCCATGTACGGCTGCTCAGTCGAGACCCGCTTCATGGGATCTGCCGGAGGTGTCGTCTGTGATGAAGAATTGGTAGAGAAAACGGTGGCTGTCCTTGAGAAAACAGAAGGCGTGAAGCGGATCATCCGCAGCGGTGACTTCGGCGGAGGCGAGGATGTGACAACGATCATGAGAGACGTGCAGGCGCACGGCGGGCAGGTGACGGAGATGATCTTAGGTATGCCGCTTACCGCTCCGCACCACAACGGATTATTTGATGTAGATGAACGGGTCATCGGACTCGGAGCGCGGGTATTTGCTTCCCTGGCACTGGAAGTATCCCGCATATAAAATAAAAAGGAGGAAGTTCATCATGCGTGATGTCCATGAAGTGATTAACCAATACTGGGACAAGGTGAAGGAGCACCGTGAATGGTTCCACCGCCATCCCGAGCTGAGCCATGAGGAAGCGGGAACCGCTGCCTATATCGCGAAGGTCCTTAAGGAAATCGGCCTGGAGCCGAAGACGAATATCGGCGGCTACGGCGTGACGGCGTTAATTAAGGGCCGCGGTCCCGGCAAATGTGTGGGCCTTCGGGCGGACTTTGATGCTCTGCCGGTCACCGAATGCACAGGCCTTCCCTATGCCTCGGAGAATCCCGGTGTGATGCATGCCTGCGGCCATGATACGCACGCGGCCATGCTGCTCGGTGCAGCCTATGTGATGAATGAACTGAAGGATGAATTTGACGGTTGTGTGAAGCTGATTTTCCAGCCGGCGGAAGAGGATGCGGCAGCCTGCGGCTCCAAAGCCATGATCGAAGACGGCGTGCTGGAGCATCCGCACGTGGACGCGGTATTCGGCCAGCATGTATGGCCGACGATGGATGTCGGAAAGATCGGTATCCGCAACGGTGCCATGATGGCCTCCTCAGACCGTTTCTTCATCACGATCCACGGAAAGAATGCCCACGGATCCCAGCCGGATGCCGGCATTGATGCCATCGTGATCGCCTCTCAGGTGGTGACGGCGCTGCAGAGCATCGTTTCCCGCAACGTCGGACCGCTTGACAGTGCTGTTGTGACCATCGGCGTGATGCGCGGCGGGACCCGCTACAATATCATCGCCGATACCGTGGAACTGGAAGGCACCTGCCGGAACCTGAATCCCGAGGTCCGCAACAAGATGCCGGAACGCATTGAGAATATCGTGAAGGGCGTGACCGAAGGCATGGGCGGCGCGTATGATTTCCGCTACCTGCGCTGCTACAGCCCGACCGTGAATGATCCGAAGCAGTTCGAACTGGTCTGCGATGCCATCAAGGAAACCGGCGGCGATGATCTGCTGGTGATTCCGGAGAATTCTGCGCTTGGCGGCGAAGACTTCTCATTCTACTGCGAGAAGAGACCTTGCGCCTTCTGGTGGCTCGGCTGCCATGATCCGGAAAAACCGTTCTTCCCGATCCACAGCGGCGGCTTTTATGCGGAGGAGAGAGCGCTTCCGATCGGCATGGAGGTCATGGTCAGATCGGCGCTCAAATATCTGGCCCAGTAAGCGGGAACGGATACAACGCTTAAAACCGACAAAAAACGCGCTGCACAGGCAATGCCTGTGCGGCGCGTTTTTTGTCCTGTATCCTTATCTTACAGGCTCGCGGCCTGCTTTCTTTTCTTGTCATCCCACTCGATGAGCAGGGCGGCGGCAAAGCAGATCAAGGCGACGGCTGCGATCGCAGGCTTTGCATAATCATGACTGTAATAGACCTCGCTTGTACCGATCTCCGGTATGCTTAACGGGTCGAAGGGAACCCCGATTTCCGCGCAGAGCTGCTTAAGATTCAGGATGTGCACCGTGGGGATATCCCGGTTCAGGCAGTGCTCCACGAGTCCGCTCTTGGCATTGATGGGCGGGTGCGAAGGCTTAAGCAGGCCCTGTCCGAAGGAGAGAACGGCCTCGCCGTCGCCGATGCCCAGAATATTGCCGCCGACGTTGATGAAGGCACTGATCTCACCCATCTGCTCCATGCGGTAGGCGATATCCTGCTCAAAATTATCGAAATGCAGAAGTTCGAAGCCTTCCGCAGCAAGCCTTTTTTTCATGGCTTCGATTTCTTCCGTTTCTTCCAAGACCACCCCGATCATGTTGCCGCCTTCATCTCCGTCACCGCCCATGGAGACCATCTGCGGCAGGCAGGAGAGAAGACCGGCATCGACTGCGGTCTTGATCATTTCCGGAAGCACATAGCCGGGAAGGTTTGCGCCGTAGTTGGATGCGCCGATCGTGGCACTGTAGATCAGCTTCAGGTCCATGATCTCTGCGGCACAGAGAACGGCAAGGTCAGCGCCGGGGAAGGAAGCAGAGAAGCAGGCGCCTATCGTGTCGCCTTTTTTCACGCCGGCCTCGTGCAGAAGCCTGACGCTCATCGCCGCCATGTCGGGCAGCTGGGAGGTGCGTTTGGCTTCAAGACTGCCGAGAGAGGTGGTGATATCCGTCACTTCCTCGCCAAGCAGGCCGATCCCGAGGGTATCCTCCGGAACCAGGGCGTAGCCGCGTGCGAGCCGTTCTTCCTTTACGGCCTGCACGACCTTCACGTGCAGGGCTGAGGCTGCCTCCATCTCATCCGAATAGGGAAGGCGGACTCTGTTGCCGGTAAGATAGATCACAAGTGTTGCTGCCGCCGCAAATAACAGCAGAAAAGCGGTATAGATCAGCTTTCGTTTGCTCATGGTTCCTCCTTCCTGAAATAGACCCCGCAGGAACCGGGGGCAGGCATTTCGTCCGGATCAAAGGGGATTCCGTTCTTTTCACAAAGCTCTTCGACACCGAGGAGATGGACGGCCGGAATGCCTTTTGCGAGATACCGCTCCGTCAGCCCGCTGCGGGCTGTGATTGTAAGCTCCCGCGGCTTAAGCAGACCGTTGCCGGCCTTCAGCATGTAGCTGTCTTCCGAGGCACCGAGGCCGAGGCCGTTGCCCCCCGCGTTGACAAAGAGCTTGATCTCGCCGTAAAGCGCTTCATGCAGGGCGATGTCCTGCGCATAATTCTCTATCGTTGCCGGGGCAAGATCTTCGGCCTTAAGGCGCTCGATCATCTCCTCGATCAGGGCGATATCATTCTCGTCCTCCAGAACGTAACCGATCATATTGCGTCCCATATCGCCGCCGCCGCCAAGCGTCACAAGCCCGGGCAGCCAGGAGATCAGCCCCGCATCGTACAGGGTCTTGGCCATCTCAGGGAAGGTGTACTGCGGAATATTGGCCCCGTAGGCGGAAGAACCGACGGAGGTCGTGTAACGCAGGTCCAGTCCCATGACCTCGGCAGCGCAGAGCACAGCCAGATTGAAGCCGGGATAGGAACCGGAAAAATTTGCTCCGACGGGATCACCTTTCTTTAAGCCGGCTTCATGGAAATAGTGTACGCATACGGCGGCAAAATCAGGCAGCTGCGAGGTGCGTTTTTCCGGAAGCCCGGCAAGCGTTGTCATGGTGGCCGTGAATTCCTCACCGAGGAGGCCTATGCCCAGCTTGTCATCTGCGGAAAGCGCGATGCCGCGGGCTGCCTTTTCTTCACGGATCAGTTTTGCCGCCTTGCTGTGAAGGGCGGCCGCCTTCTCCATTTCTTTCGCGTAGGAGAGCTTTCCCTGATCCTGCCTGCAGGCAGAGGGGAAAAGAAGCAGGAGCAGGCAGAAGCACGAAAACAGGCGCAGCAGGATGCTGCGCAGGGAAAACGGTTTTCTCATAGCATGCCGACCCACAGAAGGGCGAGCGCGCAGAGCGCCGTCACGATGCCGATGGAGAGGCCGGTTTTCACGACGCCCTGCCGCTCCAGATCTCTGACGATCAGGGCCGGGACCAGATAGCCGATGACCCGGATCCCGAAGGGGAAAATCCCTATCGCACCGATCAGGAAGGAGAAGAGGAAGCTCAGGACGACATTGACGGCAAAGAGGCGTCTGCCGTAAAGGATCAGGAATTTGCCGATCAGTTTATCACAGGCCCAGACAAGCAGGACGACCAGAAGACTGAAAGCGATGCGCCAGGGATCCTTCAGGTTCAACGCCAGATAGACCGGGGCAACCATGCCGCCGGTGGAATATCCGCTGATTTCCGAATAAAGAATGGCAATCAGAATGCCTACAATCACGATCTCACTGTACATAGCCGACTCCTTCCGTTAGTTCCAGTTCCTGCTTGGCCCGTTCCACAAGGCGTATGCCTTCGTTTTTGATGTTGCCGACCGCCATGATCAGACGGGGCGTTTCGCTGACGAAGGGAACCTCCTCGGCAACGGAGTAGCAGCTCAGCTCCGCACCCGGCGCCGCCTTTTTGCAAAGGGTTTCGAGGGCATGCTGGTTATCGCCCAGGATCCAGACGCGCGCAGGCTGCATCTCCTTCACAAGTCTGGCCATGTCGCGGGCTCTGGCGGGTCTGTCCCCGCGGTTATTGATCAGAATGACGAGCTCTTCATTCTCTTTGTTACGCACCTTGTCATAGATCATCTGCGTGGAGCTGACATCGTTGGCAGAGAGGGCGTTCACAAAGACGGTGCCGTTCCCTCTGAAGATCGACAGGGCATAGGGATCACGGATGAAACGGCGGATTCCGCTGTAGGCGGTCTTCCGGTCTACGCCGACAGCCTCGCACACGGCAAGGGCTAACGCAACATTTTCCGGGAAATCAAGCGCCTCAGCGCCTTCAAGGTCGCCCAGGCTGTGCTCGTCGCTAATGGTAAGGGTGCTGCCAAGCTTTGCCGCACGCTCCGTGAACATATCCGTAAAATCATGCTCTGCGGTGAAGATCTGTCCCTTCTCCGGCAGCATTTCCATGAGACAGGTCAGGATCTCCTGACGCGTGTCTCCCATGACATCCATATGATCCAGTCTAGCATTCGTGATGACGCCGATGTCGCAGTGCAGCATGTTTTTTCCGGAGACGCGCTGGTATTCAGGCAGGAGGGCCATGCATTCGATCACCAGATAATCCGCGCCTTCCTCTGCCGCAATATGCAGATATCTGATCTGCTCGCGGATGTTGGCAGGACCGCGGCGTTTGACTTCTTCCTGGTGGCCGTCCGGATAGATGGCGATGGGAAGCGTGCCGGTCGTCTTGCACATGACGCGGTGCCCGCCGGCCGTAATGCCGGCAGCGATCATACGTGTGACGGTGGATTTACCTCTTGTTCCGTTAACGTAGATCACATGCGTCATTTTCTTCCGGTCCTTTCTCACCTGAATGGCTTCCAGGATCAGATGAAGCAGAAAGACCGCGGACAGGATGACAATCAGTATTTGCGTTTTACTCATGACAAATCCTCGGTTTTAAGTAAAAAGACCGCTGGCACTGCCTGCGGAAATGTTACCATAATTATAATGACAGCAGGCGGCACTGTCAACCTTTCCCCCGGAAGGCAGTACTTTCATTTTCAGTGTTTTAAATCCGGAAAAAATTGCTTTATGAAGTGACAAAAGATAAGTTTTGCTTGTTATTTACATGGGCTTAGATTATAATTGTCGAGGATTTTTTACAGCGTTAAGGAGCGCATGAATTATCATGGCAAAAACCGGTGAACAACACTATCAGGATTATCAGAATTATATCGCCGAAGGACGTGTTCAGAGTGCAGGCCTGAGTCTTCTCACGGCATGTTTGTGCGGCTATTGTCCGGCTCAGGCCGAACTGGGCTACAAATATCTCCACGGGATTTTGTTCCCGAAGGATTACGAACAGGCGATGCGCTGGCTGACGGCTGCTTCCGAGCAGGGCGATGCCGCATCGATGACGAACCTCGCCACCATGTATATGTACGGCAGAGGTGCCCAGACGAACGGAAAGAAGGCGGCAGAGCTTCTGGAAAAGGCCTTCGGACTCGGTTTTGCTCCGGCAGCCCGCTTTATCGGTCTGTGCTGCGAGAAGGGGATCGGTTATCCGAAATCGGCCGAAGAGGCCTTCTCCTGGTATCAGAAGGGGGCGGATCTCGGGGATATGGGATCGGCGGTCCTTCTCGGCGATGCTTACGAGCACGGCAAAGGCACAGCCAAAGACCTTGAAAAGGCCCGTCACTGGTACGAACTGGCTGCAGCGGGAGAGGGCGAGGAAGCAGAGACCGCCCGTGAAGCACTGGAATCCATGAAAAAGGTCTGAGCGCCATGCTGATCAAAAACGGAAAGCTGCTGCTCAGCAAGGATTTTGATTACAACGACCTGGTGATCCGGGACGGACGCATCGCAGAGATCCTGCCGTTTCGCTCCGGCTATCAGGACGAGGAAGTCTACGATGCCCGCGGAAGCGTGGTGGTCCCCGGACTGATCGACCTGGAGGTCCACGGGGCTGTCGGCTATGATATGTCCGACGCCTGTGACGAAGCCTATACCGCGATCGGGAACTACCTGATCAGACACGGCGTGACATCCTATGTCGGCGCGATCGATTCCTTTCCGGATGAGATCCTGTCAGAAGCCTATCAGGCTGCCGGCGACTGGATGAAGGAAAAACGGCCCGGAGCAAAGCTCCTCGGCCTGAATATGAGAGGCCCCTTCCTGAATCCGGAAGCGGCAGGCTTCCATGATAAGGCCTCGCTGAAACGCCCGGACGTGGATCTCTACCGCAGGTATCAGGAACTCTCCGGCGGAAATATCCGCATCGTGAACCTGTCTCCGGAGCTTGAGGGCGCCAAGGCCTTCACTATGACGCTTGCCGATGAGGTGATCATCGCCTTGTCCAATTCCGTGGCGGACTTTGATAAGGCAAGGGAAGCGTACTCCTGGAAAGCCCGCTGGTGTTCGGATCTGTACCGCAATATGCCGGTACTCTCCGTGCTTGAACCGGGGCTGATCGGCGCTTCCATGGATATTGCAAATTTCGTCACCTTGCGCTATGATAATGATGAGTATATCCACCCTTCCATGCTGCGTATGGCCTTCAATGAATTCTGGGGGCGTATGGCGTTAGTCAGCGGGATGACAGCCTATACCGGCCTGCGCGCCGGAAGCTATGAGATCGAAGGTCATACCGTTCAGAAATTCCGTGACAGAGCAAGGTTTGAAGATGGCAGCGATGCCGGCAGCGTCCTGAGTCTGGACGCCTGCATGTCGGCAGTCTTGGGCATGGGCTCCGTCCCTTCGCCGCTCGTCTTCCGGGCAGCCACAGAGATGCCGGCCCGTGCGTTAGGAATCTTTGACGAGGTGGGCAGCATCGCCGTGGGCAAGAGAGCAGACCTCGCAGTTCTGGACCTGCATACTTACAATGTGCAGACGGTCTTCCAGAACGGTGAAATGGTGTTTGATGAAAGGAAAGAATACATTTGAAACTGGGAATTGGTGAAATCTTAATCATTCTGGTGGTGATTCTGTTCGTCATCGGACCGGATAAGATTCCGGAGTTCGCGAGAAAGTTCGGCGAAAGCCTGCGGGCTTTTCGTACGGCGACCAGTGGTGTGACCAAGGAGATCCGGGAGAATGTGATCGAACCGCTCAATGAAGCACAGGCCCCTCTGCGCGAAGCGCTGGAACCGATCAATGAGATCCGGACAGAGATAAATACCATCACCGGAGGCTTGCGGCAGGACGCTCAGGATATTGCAGATAGCCTGAATCAGGAGATCCAGGGCGTCACAAACGAACTGAATCAGACCGGCACTGCCGTGAAGGAAGCGGTGGAAAATGTTGCCGAAGTGCCTGCGGAAACCGCCCCGAAGGCGGAGGAAGTCAGCACAGCCGGAGACGAAAACGGGCCCGCTGCGGCGGAAGATGAGCCTGCCGCGGAAGCGGGGGCGGCCGTCACAGAGAGCGCGGGAGAAGCGGCGGCAGAGAAGATGGAGACGGCTGCGGCCGAAAACTTAAGCCGTGAAGAGGCTGCAAGGCGCGTTGCCGAAGCGGAAAAAGCGCTGGAAGAGGCGAAAAAGGCACTTTCTCTGATGAATCATGAGGAGCAGGAAGAAATACCTGTGGACAATTCAGAGGAAAAAGAATAAAATATAAAAGATTCTCTAATTAGGAGGGATGACAATGACGTTTTTACCTTTGTTCACCATGGGCCCGTTAGAGTGGGTCATTATCGGCGTGGTCGTTTTGCTTGTTCTGGGACCGACACAGATCCCGAAGTTAGCAAAGATGTTCGGAAAGGCTTCCAAGAAATTCAAGGAAGGCCTGGAAGATGAAGACGAGAAAGAGGAGAAGAAGTCCTCAGTGAAGAAGGCAAACGCTGATGACGCGGACGAAGCATAAAAAAGCCAAAAAAGAGAATGACGAAGCAATTATGACCGTATCCGGTCATCTGAAAGAGATGAGAAACCGGATCGCCGTGATCCTGATTGTATTTGTGGCGGCGGTGGTTGTGTTTATCACGATAGCCCCGCACCTGATCATGTTCTTTCAGGAGATGGGCGCCCGTTACGGTTACGAGTTCGTGTTCATTGCACCGCAGGAACTGCTGATGCAGCAATTCCGCCTGGCGGTCGTGGGCGCTCTGGTGGTTGCCTCGCCTGTGATTCTCTTTGAAGTATACGGCTTTGTCAGGCCGGGCTTAAGCAGAAGCGAGACAAGCACGCTGCGTATTGCGCTGCTTTTCGGTTTGTTCTTTTTCTGCCTGGGCATCCTGTTTGCCTACTTTATCGCTCTGCCATTCATGCTGAATTTCCTGATCAGCCTGAAAAATGATCAGATTCTTGCGGAAACGATAAAAGCTTCCATCAGTGTAGCCAGCTATCTGGACTTTGTCCTGTTAATGTTTATCATTTTCGGATGCATGTTCGAAATGCCTCTGATCAGCGTGGTGCTGTCGCGCTTCGGACTGCTGACCCCGAACATGATGAACAAACTCAGACCCTATGCCATCATTCTTATTTTTGTCGTGGCTGCCATTGTGACACCGCCCGATGTGGTGTCCCAGATCATGGTCGCCGTGCCGATGATTCTGCTCTACATGCTCAGCACGCTTCTGTGCAAGATCTTTTACAAGAAGCGCAAGGCAAAGCAGGCAGAAGGAGTCGAAGAAGAAAACGAAGAGTGATGCCTGAAGCGTTATTTTTTCACTGCTGCTCACAGCAGTGCCTAAAAAATAAAATATTGGAGGAAACAACATGAGCAAGAAAGAAATCTCTCGCCGCCTGTTCTTAAAGGGAACGGCCGCAGCTGGTGTATCCGTAGCTGCCGCTTCCATGCTGGCAGGCTGCGGACCTACTCCTGCCCCTAGCACCACAGTGGCGCCTACCGAACCGGCTTCTACCGCCGCTCCTACCGTAGCCCCTACTGTGGCCCCTACTGTGGCCCCTACCACCGCCCCCACTGAACCCGCCCCTACCCAGCCGGTAGAGCCCGAGTTCGTATGGGAAACTGGTGTGACGGATGCACAGTCTGTTACCGGCGATCCTAACCGCACCTGGACCCTGTGGGATCCCAACGATCCTGACAAGAACCTGATCCGCGAAGGCCGCGGCGACATCGGTGAAAACGGTGCCGTGTCCAGCCCGGATGCCTGGTCTGCCTGGGCCGGCGTACAGGTCATGCAGAACGGCGGCAACGCTGTTGACGCTGCTGCGGCAGTCGCTTTCGCGATTTCCGTCTGCGACCCTCAGCACTCCGGTATCGGCGGTGGCGGTTTCATGACTGCCCGCTTTGCCAATGGCGACATCAAGTTCATCAACTTCCGTGAATATGCCCCTGAGCTCGCCCGTGACGGCTATTGGTGGCCTGTTTACAAGAACGAAGAGACCGGACGTTGGATGGTCGTTGGCAATGCCAACATGACCGGCGGCCGTGCCATCGGCGTGCCCGGCACTGTGGCCGGCATGAAGTATGCTGTCGAGAACTACGGTTCCGGCAAGCTGTCCTGGAAAGAACTGATCCAGCCCGCTGTTGACCTTGCTGAAAAAGGTTTCTGGATGGGCCCGACTACCAGTGGCTGCCTGGGCGACAACTATGAAAACCTGCTGAACTATCCGGAATTCGGTTCCGTCTTCCTGCTGGATGATGAGACCACCGAAAAGCTGGAACGTGAACAGAACCGCTACTACACTGGCGACAAGTTCACCAACCCGCAGCAGGCCATGACCCTGAAGATCCTGCAGGAACAGGGCGCTGATGACTTCTACAAGGGAACGATTGCCGAAGCTAGCATCAAGGCTGCCAACAAGTATGGCGGAACCTTCCTGGCCAGCGACTTCGCGAACTACGAAGCCAAGGAAAAAGAGCCGGTACGCGGTTCCTTCATGGGCAAGCAGATCATTTCCACGCCTCTGCCTTCTTCCGGCGGCACCAGCATCTGCGAAATCCTGAACATCATGGAAGCCTATGGCACCGATAAGCTGAAAGAATACGGCCACAACAGTGCCAAGTACATCCACGTTCTGTCTGAAGCCATGAAGATGGCCTATGCAGACCGTGCGAAGTACCTGTATGACTACGGCGAAGAAACCGAAAAAGAACGCGAAGTCATGGATGCCCTGACCAGCAAAGAATATGCGAAGTTCCTGGCTTCCCTGATCAAGGATGACGCTGTTCTTGTCCCTGAATCTCACGATCCGTTCGAATATGAGCATCAGGATACCGTCAGCTACTCCGTGGCTGATAAGGAAGGCAACATCGTCACCGTCACCTTCACGGTCAACGGCATCTTCGGTTCCAAGGTCGTTCCGAATGGCTACGGCTTCATTCTGAACAACGAAATGGGCGACTTCAGCTCCGATCCGACCAGCGTGAACGCGATTGCTCCGTTCAAGTATCCGCTGTCCTCCATGAGCCCGACCATCGTTCTGAACGAAGACGGCACTCCTTTCATGACCGTCGGCAGCCCGGGCGGCGCCACGATCATCGCGGCTGTGACCAACTGCATCCTGAACGTTGTTCTGTTCGGTATGGAAGCGCAGGAAGCGGTCAACGCTCCTCGTGCCTGGGACAATGCCAACAACAAGATCAACTACGAGAACCGTATCCCGGCTGAAGTTATCGATGAACTGGTCAAGCTTGGCCACGAAGTCAATGACAGCGGCGAATGGCCTGCCGGTGCCGGCTCCAACCAGGTAGTCGTATACGCCGAGGATGGCAAGCTGCATGCTGCTGCTGACCCTCGTCGTGACTGCAAGGCCTGGGCATTCTAATCAGCCTTAAAGCTGAAAAACGGTCCGGCCGTTTGGTTAATCCTGCGGCCGGGCCTCTTGAATCTGTATGATCGATCGGATCCGATCTGTGAAAGAGGAAAAAATGAAGAAATTTATTTGTTTACTGCTCGCCCTCGCGATGGTGCTGTCCCTGGCAGCCTGCGGAGGCGACACGCCTGCAAGCACCAATGCTCCCCAGTCCACTCAGGCCACTCAGGCTCCTGAAACCACCAAGGCTCCCGAAACTGCTGCTTCTACGGAAGCTGCCGGTTCTGAAGCTGCTCCCGCAGATGCTAACTGGGATACCAAGGGTCTTCCCGCTGTGACGGCTGGCTGCCTTACCGGCGATGTCCTGATCACCAGCGTCGGCCAGAGCCCGGAAGCCACCACGCTTGCCAATCTGCTGAAGCGTGCCAAAGTTGATGGCTATACCCTCAACAACACCGTTACCGCTGATGCTGTAACCAGCATGTACAAGGTCCTTGTCATGGTGGTCGGCGGCTCCTCCAAGGGCCTTGGCGGCGCCGGTCTTGACCAGGAGAAGGAAACTGCCCGTGTCACGGCTGTTATCGATAAGGCCAAAGAACTTGGCATGACCATCGTCTGCATGCACATCGGTGGTGTGGATCGTCGTGGTACCATGTCTGATGCATTCATCGATCTGGCTTTCCCGAGCGCACAGTATGCTATTGTTGTTGCGGAAGGTGATACCGATAACCACATGCATGATATTCTGGCGAAGAACAATGTTCCTTCTGCGTTCGTCGAGAAGCAGATGGATGCCCGCACCGTTCTGACCTATATGATGGGCAAATAAACTGACCAATGGATTCCCGGAGGGAAGTCATTTCCTCCGGGAAAAAAGGAGATAAGCTATGACACCCTATTTGATTACCTTCTTAGTGATGGTCGGTGTCTTCATGTTTGGCTGCTTTGCCCTGAAATGGCCTGTAGGCGTTTCCATGCTGGCTGCTGCTCTCTGCGGCGCTCTGGAAGGCATGCTGGCTCACGGCAAAGGGCTTGGTGAGACACTGAAAGAAGCCGCCCGTATGATGGTGGAAGGCGAGTTCGGCTATGTCGATACGATTCTGACGATTGCCTGTGCCATGATCTTCATGAAGGTCATTGAAGATTCCGGCGCTCTGGATGCACTGTCCAGCTTGCTGATTGAAAAGTTCCACAAGGTACCGGCAGTTCTGCTGATCCTTATCATGTTCATCATCATGTTCCCCGGCATGATCACCGGTTCCTCCACCGCGGCCGTTCTGTCAGCCGGTTCCATCATGGCTCCCGTTCTGCTGCTGCTCGGTCTGGACAACGTGACAGCCGGTTCGATCATCGCCATGGGCGGCCTGCTGGGCATGATTGCCCCGCCTGTCAATACGGCAGCCCTGGTTATCTGCGCCGGCATCGACGTCCCTTATGTGGGATTCACCGGCCCCCTGCTGCTTCTGACCTTCCCGCTTGCCATCCTCTTCGTGCTGTTGCTTGGCCTGCCGAAAGTCAAGAATCTCGACTATGAAAAATTAAAACCCGCCCTGGAAAAACAGGATGCCACCCGCAGAGAGTACGGCGTAAAGATCTATATCCCGTTCTTTGTCCTGGTTGTCCTGATGATTTTCTTCAAGGTTATTGCCCAGCGCATCGGCGTTGAGGATATCGGTATGCCGGTTATCTTCCTGATCAGTGCGATCGTCGGTTTCTTTACCGGCCGCAAGATCAACCCGCTTAAGGCTGTTCCCGAAGCGATCCGCACCGCGACTCCTGTTATGGCAATCCTGATGGGCGTTGGTATGTTCATCGAAATCATGACGGCTACCGGCGTTCGTGGCTTCATCGTCATGACCTGCCTGGAGATCCCTGAAGTGCTGTGGATCATCGCCTGCTGCGTCAGCATTCCGCTGTTCGGTGCGGTATCCTCGTTCGGTGCCTGCTCCGTGCTGGGTGTGCCGTTTGCGTATATTTACGGTACCTACCTGAATGGTAATGTTGTTGTCTGCCTGGCTGCCATCAGTCTGATCGCCTCTGTCGGCGATATGATGCCTCCGACCGCTCTTGCCGGTCTGTTTGCCGCTCAGGTGACAAACGTCAAGCAGTACACTAAGATCCTGAAGAAATGTATCGTTCCGATCCTGATTCTTCTTGTATGGGCTGGATTCGTTTTGGTTAAGTCCAAAGCATTCAGCTGGGCAGTTTTCGGTTAAGGAAGGGAGGAAATAAACATGACATTGACAACGATTATTTATCTGGTTATTGCCGCTATTGTTTTCCTCAGCGTCCTGTACAATATGCTGACGAAGGAAGAGCGCGTCGTCGACAAGATTGCCTGCGCTATGATCCTTGTTCCCCTGGCCCTGCGCCTGCTGATGATAAAGTAGGAGGTGCAGCATGAAGAAAAAAGGTTTAATCAGTACCTGTATCATTCTGGCTGTGGCTATTTTCATGGCTGTCTACACCGGAATCAGCTTCAACAAGAAGCGTAATTTCGTGGAAGACGTTGTGACGGAAGGCTCAGCTGTGACAAGAACAGAAAAGCTTTCGACCTACAATAAGTATCTGGCAAACACCTTCGGTGATGTCGATATCTATGTGTTGGAAGGTGAAGAACCCGGCGGTTCTGCCCTGATCCTCGGCGGCACGCACGCCAACGAACCGGCTGGCCACATGGCTGCTGTGATCATTCTGGAGCAGTTCAAGCCGACCAAGGGCACGGTGTATGTCATCCCTGACATCTGCAAGTCCGGTCTTTCTCACAATGACCCGCTGGAAGGCACCCCGCAGTATCTGCATTTCGCAACGAAAGAGGGCAATACCCGTACCTTCCATTTCGGCTCCCGTGCATCCAACCCGATCGATCAGTGGCCTGATCCGGATACGTATCTGCATACCTCCGGTGATTGGGAGCCGCTGCATCTGGCGGAAGGTGCCAACACCACCCAGACCCTTTCCGGATCTGAGGTGCGCAACCAGAACCGCTGCTATCCCGGTATTGCGGACGGCACCCTGACCGAGCGCGTATCCTATGCTGTCACGAACATGATCAAAACCCTGAAGATCGATATGGTCGTTGACCTGCATGAATCCAGCCCGGAATATGCTGTCAACAATGCGATCGTTGCGCATGAAAGAGCCATGGAGATCGCCGGCATGTCCGCCGCCATCACGCTCGATGCGGAACAGGGCATCAAGATCAAGGTGGAACCTTCGCCCGTGAACCTGCGTGGCCTGACCCACCGCGAACTGGGTGACTACACGGATACCTTCGCTCTGCTTTGCGAAGTCGGCAACCCTTCCCAGGGCCGTTTCCGTGGCTTCACTGATGAAGAACTGGCCATCACCGGCAAGGATCCTTGCTACAAGGTAGCCAGCGAGATCCATGAAGGCAAGCTGCTTTATGTGGATTACAGCTCCGGTGACTTCCCGCTTTCCCTGCGTGTAGCCCGTCACATCACAACTGTGGCAGCCTTGATCGAAAACATGGGCTATGACTACCCGGATAAGGAAATCCTGATCGACAATGTTCCCGATTATCAGGAAATGGTCGAGGCCGATGATATCGGTCTGTGGCTGAGATAATTCAGTCTGGCGGGAAATAAGATTTCCCGGGACTGCCGCACTGACAAAAGTCAGTGCGGCAGTCTTCTTTTATTTATAAAGTAAAAACGGATAAAAACTTGCCGAATAATGAATTACATGATATGATATAAAAGAAATAATTTTGACATGACCAGCCCGGGCCGTATTGGCTAAGCGTTATTGCGGCATACAGGAAAGGTTCATAAGCATGGAAATAATAGAGTGAGGAGGTTAGATCACATCTATGGAATTACAGATTCAGGATTTGGTTTCTTCGATTCGTAAGGAAGGAATCGACCAGGCCAACTTGGAAGCGGATGCGATTCTTGCGGAAGCGAAGAAAAAGGCTGAAGCGATCATCGCAGAGGCGAAGACAGAAGCTGCCCGTACAAAGGAAGCCTCGGAGAAGGAGATCGCCATACTTCGTGAGAGTGCTGCGGTGGGTGCTGAACAGGCAAAGCGCGATGCCGTGCTTGCGTTCAAGGCACAGGTGCAGGCGGCTTACGAAAGAATTCTGTCGGCGAATATCCGTTCCTCTCTTAATGGTGAGGCGTTAGGAAAACTGATCCGCGCAGCGGTTGAGGGCGAGGATTTATCGGCATATACGGCAGAGGTGGCAGAGGTCAGCGATTCGCTGAAGGCTGAGCTTGCAGAGGAGATCAAAGCCGGTCTGGTTTTGCGGCCGACCAAGAACGTACAGGCGGGATTCCGGCTCGCAGCCAAAGACGGATCCGGCTATTTTGACTGCTCTGATCAGGAAATCATGGAGATGCTGATGCCGTATTTCAGGAACCTTGATTTCTAAGAGGAGGTGGATATGGCTTCCTACTACTATTTGGTATCCAGCCTGCCGAGCTTAACTGCCGGCGCTGACATGCCGATGCGTTATGAGGAGTTTCTTCTGGCCTGTCAGGGAAATGTCGATGAGGAGACCTATAAAAAGCTCGAGACGTTGACAACCTCCTCGTCGGAAGGGCCGCTGCTTTCAGAGTGGGCAGCTACATACGGGGCTTTGATGAAGGAACTGAATGCCCAGAGGAGTATGGCACTTGGCAAAACGTATCCGGCCGGTGCCGACAGAGACGGCATGAACAGTCAGGTGATTGCGGCAGTCCTGGCGGCGAAGAATCCTTTGGAGGCGGAGCAGCTGCTTTTGGATTATGAATTCACACTTCTGGACGATCTTGTGGGACTGCATATGTTTGACGCCCAGGTGCTGTTCGGATATGCGCTTAAACTGAAGCTGCTGGAACGCAGGAGCTGCTTTGAGAAGGAAAAAGGCAAGGCTGAGTTCAAGCATTTGTTTGAACAGATCCAGCAGCGCGTTTACAGCTTATAATGGGAGATTTTCAATGGAAACGATAACTGGACGAGTAACCGGAGTAAACGGAAACCTGATCAAGGTCAGTTTTCAGGGCTCCGTTCGCAAAAATGAAGTCGGCTACGTCATTGTGGATGACAAACGCCTGAAAGGTGAGGTCATCCGTATTGCTAACGGCGAAGCCAGTATGCAGATCTACGAGATGACACAGGGCATCAAGGTCGGCGATCCGGTAGAATTTACGGGAGAACTGATGAGTGTTGAACTTGGCCCCGGCTTGCTGACACAGGTGTATGACGGCCTGCAGAACCCTCTGCCTGATCTGGCAAAGAAATGCGGCTTTTTCCTGGAGCGCGGTGTGTACCTGAATCCGATCCCGGACCGTGCCTGGGACTTCACGCCGGCGGTAAAGGTCGGCGACCAGGTCGAAGCCGGTGATACGATCGGCAGCGTCCCGGAGGGCATATTTGTGCATCAGATCATGGTGCCTTTCATTACCCGCGGCACCTGGACCGTTAAATCGATCAAGGCAAAAGGCTCTTACAATGTCAGAGAGACGATTTGTGTGATAGAAAACGACAAGGGCGAGGAAAAAGAGCTTTCCATGGTTTTCTCGCATCCGATCAAGCAGGCGGTAAAATGCTATGAAGAGCGGCTGCGTCCCGATGAACCTCTGGTGACGAAGATCCGCTGCATCGACACCTTCCTTCCGGTCGCAAAGGGCGGGACCTTCTGTGTGCCCGGGCCTTTCGGCGCCGGCAAGACGGTGCTGCAGCATCTGGAAGCGAAGAACGCAGAGGCGGACGTCGTGATCGTGGCAGCCTGCGGAGAGCGTGCCGGCGAAGTTGTGGAAGTCCTGACCGAGTTCCCGGAACTCGAGGACCCGAAGACCGGACGGTCATTAATGGAGCGGACGATCATTATCTGCAATACTTCCTCCATGCCGGTTGCCGCACGTGAAGCTTCCTGCTATACGGCGGTTACCCTGGCAGAATATTACAGACAGATGGGCTTAGACGTCCTTCTGCTTGCCGATTCCACAAGCCGCTGGGCGCAGGCCATGCGTGAGATGTCCGGAAGACTGGAGGAGATCCCCGGAGAAGAAGCCTTCCCGGCTTATCTGGAGTCCACGATCGCAGCCTTCTATGAAAGGGCAGGCAAGGTCAGACTGAAAGACGGCAGAAAAGCCTCCATCACGATCGGCGGGACCGTATCCCCTGCGGGCGGCAACTTTGAGGAGCCGGTGACGCAGGCGACGCTGAAGGTCGTCGGCGCCTTCCACGGCCTGTCCCGTGAACGCTCCGATGCCCGCAAATATCCGGCCATCCATCCGATGGATTCCTGGTCCAAATATGACGGCGTTGTCGATAAGACGCGTGTGGAGGAAGCCCGTTCGATCCTGCACCGCAGTAACGAAGTGGCGCAGATGATGAAGGTCGTCGGTGAAGAAGGTACTTCTTCCGAGGACTATATCATCTATCAGAAGGGCGAACTGCTGGATTCGGTTTATCTGCAGCAGAACTCCTTCGACCCGATCGATGCGGTCTGCCCGCCCGAAAGGCAGCGGATCGAATTCGACAGGCTTTATGATGCGCTGATGACCACATACGATCTGCAGGATAAAAAGGAGATCCGCGGCTTTTTCAACCAGCTGAGACAGGAATTTCTTGACTGGCATGCCACTTACTTTGAAACAGCAGAGTTTGAGGCACAGGAGAAGAAGATCGAAGCCTTTTATCAGACCAAGGCTGTAAGGTAGGAGGGGCATATGCAAAAGGTATATACAGAAATCAGATCGATCATCGGCAACGTGGTCACGGTCAGAGCAGAGGGCATCCGCAACGGTGACCTGGCTCTTGTAGGTGACAGCTATGCCAGTGTGATCAAGCTGGATAAGGATATTGTATCCCTTCAGGTGTTTGCGGGAGCGCAGGGCGTCAGCACGACGGATCCGGTGCGTTTCCTGGGCAGACCGATGATGGTGTCGTTCTCCGAGAATCTGCTTGGACGCATCTTCGATGGGACAGGCGTCCCGCGTGATCATGGTCCGGCTCTGACGGAAAATATGATCCCGATCGGCGGCCCTTCCTTCAATCCGTCGAAAAGGACGCTGCCGAACAAGATGATCCGCACCGGCATTCCGATGATCGATGTGTTCAATACGCTTGTGGAAAGCCAGAAGCTCCCGATTTTCTCCATCTCCGGCGAGCCGTACAACGAACTCCTTGCCCGTATTGCCATGCAGGCAGAGGTCGATGTCATCGTGCTTGGCGGAATGGGACTGAAATATGACGATTACCTGGCCTTCCGGGATACGCTGGAAAAGGGCGGCGCCATGAGCCACACGGTGATGTTTATTCATACGGCATCCGACCCGATCGTGGAATGCACCCTCGTGCCGGATCTTTCCCTTGCTGTGGCGGAACAGTTCGCTCTGGAAGGAAAGCGGGTCCTGGTCCTGCTGACCGATATGACGAACTTTGCCGATGCACAGAAGGAAATGGCGATCACGATGGAGCAGGTCCCTTCAAACCGCGGTTACCCGGGCGATCTGTACAGCTGCCTGGCTTCCCGCTACGAGAAGGCTGTGGATATCGACGGCGCCGGATCCATCACGATCCTCGGCGTCACGACAATGCCGGGCGATGACGTCACGCACCCTGTACCGGACAATACGGGCTACATCACCGAAGGCCAGTATTATCTGAAGGGCGGGCACATCGAGCCGTTTGGATCCCTTTCCCGTCTGAAGCAGAATGTCAACGGCAGAACAAGAGATGACCACCGCGCCCTTATGGACGCCATGATCAAGCTCTATGCGCAGTACAAGGAAAGTCTGGAGAAGAAATCCATGGGCTTCCTGATGACGGAATGGGACGAAAAACTCCTGAAATACGGTGCGCTGTTTGAATCCAAGCTGATGGATCTGTCGGTGAACATTCCGCTTGAGACAGCGCTTGATCTGGGCTGGGAGATCCTGGCCGAGTGCTTCGAGCCGAATGAGACCGGTCTGAAGACGAACCTGATCAAGGAGAGATGGCCTGATCAAGAGGCTGTCCGCTAAGGAGCAGGCTATGGCGATCAAACTAACCAAGAATGAGCAAAAGGTGCAGAAAGATAACCTGAAGCAGTTTGAGCGCTACCTTCCGACGCTGCAGCTGAAAAAGCAGCAGCTGCAGACCGTAATCATGAAGGAAAACGCCGAGCTCGAGCAGATGGAGATCGACCGCACGAATATGATCGGCGACCTCGATGACTGGATCGCGGTATTTGCTGAGAATACCATTTTCAGTGAGGATAGGAAACTGGATCAACTGGTTCAGCCCGATTCGGTCATCGCTGCGACAGAAAACATCGCCGGTGTCAGTGTTCCGTTATTTAAAGAACTAACCTTTAAAGATATTGCCTATGATGTCGATGATTATCCCCTTTGGGTGGATACGGCCCTTGTCAAGCTCCGCGGCATAGCACGTCTTGATGCTTTGGTCGCCACGAAGCGAAAAAGGGTAGAGGCGCTGGAAAAGGAGCTTCGTTCGACATCGCAGCGGGTCAACCTGTTTGAAAAGGTCAAGATCCCGGAAGCGAAGGAAAATATCCGGATCATAGGCGTCTATCTTGGGGATCAGCAGACGGCAGCCGTTGTCCGCGGGAAGATCTCCAAGAAAAAACTGACGGGGGCGGAGACATGATAGAAAAAATGAAAAAAGTCTGCGTGGTTTCCGCTGCTTCCCATAAGAAGGAAATGCTGGGGGCCCTGAGAAATCTGGGGATCCTGCATCTCGCGGAGAAAAAGAGTGCGAGCCGGGAAAGCATAGAACGCTTTGCCTCTGTTTCGAAAGCGATGATGGCCTTATCCGATTATAAAGCGGAAAAGCCTGCTGATGAGCGTCTCTCTGATGAGGCCTTTGAAAAGGTCTTGAGCCAGGTGCTTGGCTGCATGGAAGAGAAGACGGAGCTTGCGCAGAAGAGAGGTGCGGCCGCTGCCGAGATCGACAGGATCCGGGACTACGGTGATTTTTCACCGGAAGAAGTCAGAAGACTTAGGGAAGACGGCTATGATCTGCATTTTTACCGCATGAGCAGCAAGGATTATCAGCTGGCAGCGGGCGATGAGCAGATCCGGCTGATTCGCCTGGCTCCGGTGGATAAGATGGAGACCGTCGCCGTTTTAGGCAAACTTCCGCCGCAGATCCCGGCCACGGAATTCACGCTCCCGGAAAAGAGCTTAAGTGAGCTGCAGGAGGAAATCGCTGCCTGCGACCGGCGTGCCGAGGCCTGCGATCAGGAGATAAAGCGTGCTGCCGTTTATACGGAAAGCTTCCGCGATCAGCTGCTAAAAGCACAAAATGCGGAGATCTGGTCCTCTGCCAGCGCGACAGCGGAGGAGGACAGCGATCTGGTTTGGATCTCCGGTTATATCCCGGAAGCCGATACGGATGCCTTCAAAAAGGCAGCTGCGGCAAACGGCTGGGCCTTTGCCATAGATGATGTATCCGAGGACGATGATCAGATCCCCACGAAGGTCCGCTACAATAAGGTCTCCCGCCTGATCAAGCCGGTCTTCGATATCCTGAGCATTCAGCCCGGCTACAGGGAACAGGATATTTCACTCTGGTTCCTCCTGTTCTTCATCCTGTTCTTCGCCATGATCATCGGCGATGCGGGCTACGGCTTCCTGATCCTGATCGGGACAGCCGCCATGAACATCAAGATGAAGAAGATCAACAACGTGCTGTTCCTGCTGTACGTGCTGTCCGGTGCCACGATCATCTGGGGCGCGGTCACGGGCACCTGGTTCGGGATTGAAAAGGCCATGGAGGTGCCTTTCCTGAAATCGCTCGTGATCCCCGGCTTTGCCAACTACCCCGAGTACTTTAATGTCACGGCAACGGCGCAGCAGAACAATATCATGAAGTTTTCCTTCACGATCGGCGCCGTTCAGATGGCTCTTGGCTCGCTCCTTGCGATCCGGAAAAAGATCGCGGAGAAAAATCTCAGCTGGATCGCCGATCTCGGCTGGGTGATCGCGATCGTATCCATGTATCTGCTGGCGCTCGTGTTAGTCATCGGGGAGAGCATCCCGATGGTCCCGGTGTTCGGCGGGATAGGCGTGGCCTTCCTGTTGGTCGTTCTTTTCAGCGGCATGGAGCCCGGTAAGAGCTTCGGACAGGGCCTTAAGGCCGGCCTCGGCGGCGCGTTCACGGCCTTCCTGAACACGATCAGCTGTTTCGGCAACGTGATGAGCTACATCCGTCTGTTTGCCGTCGGCATGGCAGGCCTTGCCATCGCCCAGAGCTTCAATGACATCGCCTCCGGCTTCAAGGGACCGATGGTCATTGTCGGGGTGATCGTGGTGATCATCGGACATGCGTTAAACCTTGTGATGGGCTTCTTGTCCGTCGTTGTGCACGGCGTCCGCCTGAACGTGCTGGAATTCTCCGGCCAGGTCGGACTGGAATGGACGGGTATCCCTTATGAGCCGTTCAAGGAAAACGAAAAACTGCAAAATTAGTGAAGAAAACATATATTAAAAGGAGTTGAATTATGAATCTGGCATTTGTTGGCATGGCTGCCGCTCTTGGATTATCGGCTGCTGGTTCTGCTTTCGGCGCAGGCTATGCAGGCATGTCTGCCATCGGGGCATGGAAAAAATGTTACGCGAGCGGCAAACCCGCTCCCTTCATCATGATCGCGTTTTCCGGCGCGCCGCTGACGCAGACCATCTACGGCTTCCTGCTGATGAACTTCATCCGCTCGGCAAACGTGGATCCGGGCATGGCACTCGGCGTCGGCCTGTTCTGCGGCCTTGCGATCGGCCTTTCCGCTCTGTTCCAAGGCAAGGCGGCGGCTGCGGCTTCCGACGCACTTGGCTCGACGGGCAAGGGCACGGCGAACTATTTCATCGTTATCGGTATCATTGAGACGGTGGCGCTGTTCACCCTCGTTTTCGGCCTGCTGCTCTTGAACGGCTGAGAAAACAGCTTTTAAGCTGTCATCCGGAATCTGCGGGACATTTTCGGTTGAAAATGTCCCGCAATCGTTTATAATGGGCTTACGTGTGGTCAAACCACCGGCAGGAGATATTATGGCACATTCAAACCCCGGAGGATCCGCATCATCGAACAAGCAGGAGGCTATCCTGTATGGCAAACAGCTGCCGACGCTGTTAATGTTTGCCGTTCCGATCATCTGCGGCAATCTTTTTCAGCAGCTTTACAATATCGTTGATGCAATCGTTGTGGGGCGGTATCTGGGCACTCTGCCGCTTTCAGGCATCAGTGCAGCCAGCCCGATCATGGACCTGGTCTACGGCCTGATCGTCGGTGCCTGTACCGGCGTAGGCGTACTGATCAGTCAGCTGTGCGGCGCGGGAGAGTGGGACAAGCTGAAAAAGGTCCATGCAACAGCCCTTACGGGCGGCGCCTTTTTGACACTCATACTGACGCTTATCGTTTTTCTTTCCTCCAGACCGATTCTGGTTTCCGAGCAAACCGATCCCGAGACGATCACGGAAGCCATGACCTATCTGTCGGTTGTTGCCGGCGGCCTCATTTTCAATTTTCTCTATGTGTACTACGCGACGATCCTGCGTTCCTACGGCAATTCGCGCTTTCCGTTTATTGTTCTTGCGGTCAGTTCCATTCTGCATGCTGTGCTGGATATCATCCTGATCAGAGTCCTGCATTTCGGTGTTGCCGGCGTTGCGGCATCCACGGTTTCCTGCCAGGTGCTATCAGCGGTGGCTTTGATGCTGTATACGCATAAGAACTGCGCGCCGCTTTCCCTTGGCAGAAGCGAGCTCAGGCCGGTCAGAGGCATGGGCGGCGTCATTCTGAGCTATGCCTGGGCGACGGCTATGCAGAGCACGGTCGTGTACGCGGGCCGGCTCCTCATCCAGGGGATGCTGACGCCGCTTGGCCAGGATACGGTCACCGGCTACAACATGGGCATGCGGCTTGAGGTGCTGTTCCAGGCCGTGTCGCAGGGCATCTCTGCGGGGATGGTCGTCTGCATGGCGCAGAACTTCGGCCACCGCAACGCGGAACGGGTCAAGGGCTTTTTCAAGAAAGGCCTTGTCATTGATCTGGCTTACGGCCTGGTGCTCGGAACCCTGTGCACCCTGCTGCCTGCACAGCTGATCTCCGTCTTTTCATCGGATGAGGCCGTCATCAGCGCAGGGGCGATCTATACGGGAACCATGGCGTTTCTCTACATGTTCAGCATGACGGGAGAAATGCTTCAGGGATTTTTCCGCGGCATCGGTAAACTGAAGGTGACCATGATTGCTTCGGCCGGTCAGGTCATTTTGCGTGTGATCCTGTCTGCGCTTCTGATCCCGACGATGGGGATCTACGGCATCTGCATTTCCGTCGGAGCCGGCTGGATCCTGCTGACCATTTTTGAAGGAGCCTATGCAGCTCACTGCATCAGGCGAATCGCTTTCCCGGCAAACGGGATTTCCTGAGAAAAGGAGAACCATATGGCCAAATACACGCTGTTAAAAACCTCCGGACGTGCCAAACGCGGCCGTTTTGAAACCGTCCACGGCACCATTGAAACACCGGTTTTTATGAATGTCGGGACCGCAGGTGCGATCAAGGGCGCCGTGTCCACAGAGGATCTGAGAACGATCGGCTGCCAGGTGGAGTTATCGAATACCTATCACCTGCATGTCCGGCCGGGCGATAAGCTGATCCATGATCTTGGCGGCCTGCACTGCTTCATGAAATGGGACAGACCCATACTGACCGACTCCGGCGGCTTCCAGGTCTTTTCACTTGCCGAACTGCGGAAGATCAAGGAGGAAGGCGTCCGTTTTCACTCCCATGTGGACGGCAGACTGATCTTCATGGGACCGGAAGAGAGCATGCAGATCCAGTCGAATCTCGGCTCCACGATCGCCATGGCCTTTGATGAATGCGTCAAAAACCCGGCGGAGTACAAGTACGCAGAGATGAGCGTAGCCCGCACCACCAGGTGGCTTAAGCGCTGCATCGACGAGCAAAAGCGCCTGAATGAGCTGGAGACCACGATCAACCGCGACCAGCTGCTGTTCGGGATCAATCAGGGCGCGACCTTTGAGGATATCCGCATCCGCCATGCGGAGGAGATTGCGGCCTTCGATCTGCCAGGCTATGCGGTCGGCGGTCTGGCTGTCGGTGAGCCGACAGAGGAGATGTACCGCATCCTCGACGCCGTGGTGCCGCATCTGCCGCAGGCAAAGCCGACTTACCTGATGGGGGTGGGAACGCCCGCCAATATCCTGGAAGGCGTGGAACGCGGCATCGATTTCTTCGACTGTGTGTACCCGAGCCGCAACGGCCGCCACGGTCATGTGTATACGAACCATGGCAAGATGAACCTGCTAAATGCGAAATATGAGCGGGATGAGCGCCCGATCGAAGAGGGCTGCGGCTGCCCGGTCTGCAGGGCCGCTTACAGCCGCGCCTACGTGCGTCACCTGCTGAAGGCGGGAGAAATGCTCGGAATGCGATTCTGTGTCTTGCATAATTTGTATTTTTATAATACAATGATGAGTGAGATTCGCTTAAGCCTTGATGAAGAGCGCTTCCCGCAGTACAAGCAGGAAAAGCTGCGCCGCATGGCAGAGGGCGAGCTTGAAACTGCCGCGCAGGAGAAATTCTCACGCGGTTGACGGAGGAAAAAGCAATATGGAAAAAGTAATGCTGATGGCTGATGCGGCAGCCCCTCAGGGCGGCGGAACATGGGTGCTTATCGTTTATGTCGTGCTGATTGCGGCGATGATGTACTTCATGATCATCAAGCCTCAGAAGAAACAGAAAAAACAGCAGCAGGAACTGATGGCCAGCATGGCGATCGGTGACAGTGTGCTGACCACCGCAGGCTTCTATGGCGTCATCATTGATATGACGGACGACACGGTGATCGTGGAATTCGGCAACAACAAGAACTGCCGCATTCCGATGCAGAAGCAGGCCATCGTGCAGATCGAGAAGCCTTCGGAAGACTGAGGTGACACAAAGCAATAGTGACAGACAAAGGGCCTGCGGGACCTTTGTTTGTGTTATCATTGAGAGGTAGATGCTATGCGGAGAAATGGACAGCAGATGAGAAGAGTATGGAGCGCCGTCCTGGCTCTCCTGCTTGTGCTGTCCGCATTTTCCGGCCGTGCACAGGCGCAGGAGGCCCCGGAGGCGGTGCCTGAAAGCCAGGCAGATATTTCTCTGGAGGGGGCTATCGAAGAGGAGACCCCGGAAAGCACGATGGACCAGGCGGAGCTCTCGGCTTTGGAAGAAAATGATACTTCGGATACCCTGACAGAAGCTTCTGATGAAAGCGAGGAAGAGCTGGTGCCGGAGACCATCCCGGAAACGCCTGCGGCAGATCTGATGACAGAGGGGGAATCGTCAGAAGAAGCGGATCCCTCTTCTGAAGGCAGTTCAGGAGAAACGAGTGAGGAGACTACGGAAGAACCGACGGAGGCGCCGGAACCCGCAGGTCCCTATTCGATCCCTTACCGCAGTTATCCCGTGGAGAGCCTGAAATCACAGGTTACGCTCTGCGTTCTGCAGGGGGCTTCGGTTCTGAATCTTCGTAATGCGCCGAATAAATCCGGCGAGATCCTTGCCACAGTGCGCAGGGGTGTCGTCCTGGAAGTTCTGGGAGAAGAGGACGGCTGGTATAAGGTCGCAACCGGCCTTGTGGTGGACGGTGAAGAAGTCACCGGCTATATCAGCGGCAATTATACACGCACCGGTACGATCAAGCCGGGAAAAAATGCCTATCAGGATTATCTGACTTTCCTGGGCTTCCCGGCAGGCTATCAGTCCTATCTGATTTCTCTGCACAGCCAGTATCCAAACTGGGTATTCCTGGCCAATGATACCGGCGAGAGCTGGTCTGGTGCCATCGCGAACGAGATCAACCGTCCGACTTATCCGGGCATGAGCCTGATCCATCCCGGCCAGCCTTCTTCCTGGAAGAAAGCTGCGGATGGCTACTATAATTATGAAACGTCCACCTACGCGCTCTACGACGGAAGCTGGAATGCCGCTTCCGATGAGCTCGTTGCGTATTTCCTTGACCCGCGCAATTTCCTGAACAGTACGGATATTTTCCAGTTCCTCGATCAGCGCTATGACGACTACCAGACCGTGGAATGCGTGGAAAATATCGTGAAAGGCAATTTCCTTGCCGGGAAAAACTATAAGGATGTGGATGGAACGCCTCTCTATTATCCGGCAGAGCTCTGCGTGATCGGCAAGGCGCTCGGGGTCAGCCCCTTATACCTGGCCGCCGTGATCAGACAGGAGATCGGCTATGTCGATAATCCTTCGATCAGCGGGACCAGTACCAAGTACCCCGGCTATTTCAATTATTACGGTGTCTATGCCTATACGACCGCTACAGAAAATGCACACGACCACGGTCTGTGGTTTGCAAGTGGCGGCGGTACCGGAGCCACCTCTTACAGCAGACCCTGGAACACACGCATCAGGGCGCTTTGGGGCGGCGCGGAATATCTGGCCACTAACTATGTGTTAGGCGGACAGAATACGCTTTATTTCAAAAAATACAACTCGTCCTGTGATGCGAAGAATCATTTTGTCCATCAGTACATGACCAACGTCATGGGGGCGTACTCCGAGGGAAGATCACTTTCCAACGGCTATGATGCCGGGCTCAGACAGATGCCGCTTGCCTTTGATATTCCGGTATACAGCGGACTGCCTGCCGAACCGGCAAAATGTCCGACGGGAGACGGCTGCATCAACAACCGCCTGAAGTCGATCTCGGTAAGCGGCTATGACCTCTTCCCGGCCTTTGATAAGGATGAGCTGTTCTATAACGTGATCATTACCGGCGATAAAGTTCCGGATACGGTAAGCCTGAGCGCCGAAGCCTATCATCCGACGGCGCAGATCAAGGGGACCGGCTCGATCAAGCTGAAAAACGGTACGACGGATTACAAGATCACGGTCACAGCGGAAAACGGTGATGTGCGCGTCTACACCATCAGCATCTACTGCGAAAAAGGCTATGAAGACAAGATGGAGAGCAAATATCCCATCTCGGATCAGAAGCAGATCAGCGGCCTGACCTTCGGAACGAAGACGGATGCTTTCATTAAAAACCTGGGCCTGACCGATAAGATGAGCTGCAAGCTTTTCACGGCGGACGGCAAGGCGAAGGAGAGCGGCAGCGTGATGAAGACCGGTGATCAGGTCAAGGTCTACGGCGCAGCCGGTGACACGTTTTTCGAAGGTACCGTGCTGCTCTACGGTGATGTGAACGGTGACGGGAACCTCAGGATGTCGGATATGATCAAAGTGCGAAATCACATCCTTGACACCGGTACTTTAAAAGGAAGCCAGCTGGCAGCTGCCGACTGCAATCACGATGGCTACATCCGCATGTCGGATATGATCAAGATTCGCAATGAGATCCTCGGTACGGGGACGATCGCGCAAACCGCAAAGTAAGGAGGTTTTATGAAGCTTTTTCAAAATCTCAAGAAAATAAAGTATATGAGCGCAGTTTTATGTGCTGTGCTGCTTTTTACGCTGCTGCCGAAGCTGCCAGCTAAGGCGGCATCCCCCTATAATGTGTCCTTCAACGATCCGAGCTGCTATGTCGGGGAAACGGTTACCGTTACCATGTCGGTTTCTCCTGCAGCAGCAAGTGTGGATCTGCGTCTGGCCTATACCGCAGAGTTCCTCAGCATGACCGGCTACTCCGGCGGTCTTGGCAATGCCAGCATTTCGTATACTTCCAACAGTATCAGCATCAATGACTACGCCTCAAGCGGCGCCAAAACGGCAAATTACAGCTTTACCTTTAAGACATTAAAGGCAGGAACCGGCAAGGTGACGATCTCAGAGGTCGTGGAGATAACGGATGCGAACGGCGATCCCTACTCTTCCGAAGGGGCACACAACGGCAATTCGGCGGTTACGATCAGCCAGCGTCCCACTGCTTCCAGTGAAGCGCGCCTGGGAAGCCTGACCATTGTTCCGGGCAAATGGAACCGGAGCTTTGATCCGGATGTGCTGGATTACAGCATTGAGGTGGATGCGAACACGAGCGTGCTGACGCTCCAGTTCAGCCCGAAGGAAAGTCATGCCAACGTGATTTACTGGCCATATTCGCAGCCTTCGCGGATCGAGGTGGCACCGGGAACCACGGATTTCTACCTTCGTGTGACAGCGCAGGACGGCAATACCCAGAAGCAGTACCATATCGCCATCCACAGGCCGCAGCCGGCTCCGACTGAACCTCCGACCACAGAGGCGCCTACGACGGAAGCACCGACTAAGCCTGTGGAAACCACTCCGGTGGAAACGACACCTGAGGAGACAACGCCTGAGGAAACGACGACACCCGAAGAAACCACCGAGCCCGTCCCCATGCTGCGGATCCCGGCGCAGGAACTGGAAATCATGGATTTCCCGGAAGACTTCGAGATTCCCATGGGCTACAAACCCGCCCGCATGATGGATGAAGACGGTACGGTATACAACGCCTTCATTCCGGCGGACGAGATCGATTACGACCATTATCTTGTCTATGGCACAAAGGATGGCGGAGAGCCTGATCTGTACGTGTATGACAGCGTAGGCAACACGCTGCAGCGTTTCAGTATTGCCATTCCGGAGACGACAGCCGAAACGACTACCGAGGAAGAAACGACTGAAGAAAGCACGGAAGCAACGACCGAGGAAACCACCGAGGAGACGACGGCCGAAACGACCGAAGAAACAACGGAGGCTGTCACACCCGAAGAGACACAGGCCCCTACACCTGAGCCTTACCGCGTGAATTTCCTGGATGGGGACACCAAGGTCCCCGGCTGGGTCACGACGGTGGCAGCTGCACTGCTCGCGATCTGCCTGTTTACCATCCTGCTGCTTATCTTTGCACGCAGCCGGGCTAAAAAAGCGGTCCCGGCCGATAAAGAAGAACTGTCACCGGAAGAGGAAGATGCCTTCCTGCGGGTGACCAGCAGCGCGATCCATAAGGCAGAACCGGAAGAAGCAGGAGAAGCCTCAGAAGAAACGGCGCCCGAAGAGACAGATGCGGATAGCGATCAGGCGGGCAGCGAAACGGCTGAAGCTCAAGCGGAAGAAGGAGCAGCAGAGGCGGGACCGGCAACGGAATCGGAATCGGTAACACCTGCTGAATCCGAAGAAACTCCGAAAAGGAAGGATATCGATATTCCCTTATAAGGAAGATGGTCATGGCAGATAAATATTATGCTGTGCAAAAAGGCAGGCATCCCGGCGTCTATGAGACCTGGGATGCCTGTAGTGCAGAAGTCAAAGGTTTTTCCGGAGCGGTCTATAAAAGCTTCCGCAGCTTTGCGGAGGCGAAGGCCTTTGCTGCCGGTGAAGAACAGGAAATGTTTCAGGATAAGGATGACGTGCTGGCGGAAGCCTATGTGGACGGAAGTTTCAATGCGGCAACTGGCATGTACGGCTGGGGTGCCGTGATTTATTTCGTCGGCGAAGTCTATGAATTCTCAGGGGCGAGCGGAGAGCCGGCTCTTGCTCCGATGCGAAATGTGGCCGGAGAGATCACGGGTTCCGTGGAAGCCATCCGCTTCGCCATCGCGCAGGGGGCAGAGACCCTGATTATTTATCACGATTATGAAGGCATCGCCAAATGGTGTACCGGCGAATGGAAAGCCGGAAAGGAAGGCACGATTGCCTATAAAGCCTTCTACGACCGTATGAAGGACAAGCTGGAAATTCATTTTGTCAAGGTGAAGGGGCATTCGGGAAACCGCGGAAATGACCGCGCCGATGCACTCGCCAAACAAGCTGTGGGGATCGGGTAGCAGAGATCCCGGAAAGGAGCTTCTATGATGACAGAGACTAAACTTGTGGCAGCAGCGGTATACCGCAATGGCTGCATCATGAAGAGAAACGGCAGCGTAAAGC
This sequence comes from Lachnospiraceae bacterium UBA6987, assembly GCA_002449955.1. GTDB lineage: Bacteria > Bacillota > Clostridia > Lachnospirales > Lachnospiraceae > UBA6987. The sequence continues at coordinate 57,221 of DJYD01000033.1, read as the reverse complement.
TTGAGGCCGGTACACAAAAGGTGTATTTTGGCGGTCTCAGCGCAAATGTGGACGAAAGCTCGCTGCGTCTCAGTGTCCCGGATAATCTGTCGGGCGGCAATGTACAGCTCGAATATCCGACGCGTGAGCAGCAGACAGAAGCTCTGAAGGAGCTGAATGCGCAGTTAAGTGCGCTGAAGGAACAGATCCAGCGCCTGGAAAAGTTGGCAGCACTCTGGGAGGCCAACGCGGACTTCTCTCAGAAGGCATCCTTGTCCGTGCAGGAAATGTCCGACTATCTGGAGAAGCTTCCGGAACGCCTCGCTGCGATAAACGCTGAGCTTACCGGGCTTAAGGTGCAGAAAGCAGAACTGGACAAGGCCTTTGCCGAAGCAAAAAGGAAGGCAGCGCTGCCTTTCGTTTCGGCGGAGCTGAAGGCGGATGCTGCCGGGGAATACCCGGTTGAACTGACATACCGTGACTATCAGGCTTTCTGGAATCCGGTGTACGAGATCCACGCCGAAAACGAAACCGATGCACTGAAACTTCGCCTGCGGGCAAAGATCATGCAAAACAGCGGGGAAGACTGGAAGGGCGTCTCGCTTACACTGTTTACCGGCAATCCCGCGGTTTCCGGGACGATCCCTGAGCTTTTGCCCTCACATATCCGCTTTTATACGCCGAGACCGGCAAGACGCTTTGGCGCCACTGCGGCATACGGCGGGATGATGAAGGCGGCTGTAGCCATGGAGGATACGGCAGAGATGGCGGATATGGAGGAAGCGGAGGCGGTCATGGCAGCGCCCATGCAGATGAATGCGGTCATGAACGGTATGGGAACGGCAAGCAAGGGCGAGACAATGACCGAGTATGCCCTCTCCGGTGTCTGGGATATCCGTTCCGGCCAGGAGATCCTCTGCGACATCCATACGGATGAGATTGCCTGCCGCTACCATGTTGTTGCGGTGCCGAAACTGTCCGAGGAGGCTTACCTTGCCGCTGAAGTGGCAACCGCCGATCTTGAGGATCTGCAGGGCACGCCTGCAGCCGTCTATCTCGGCGGAACCTTTGCCGGGAATGTGATCCTGAACCCGGACATGACGAAGGATACGTATGATCTGTCACTGGGCGTCGATGAAACCGTCAGGGTAAAGCGGCAGCAGAAGAAACGCCACACGGCGAATGTTCTGTTAAAGGGACAGAAAAAGACGGAATATGAATATGAGATCACCGTTTCGTCCCGCAAGGACAAGGAAATCTCTGTGACGGTCACCGATCAGATCCCGGTTTCCGAGGAAAAGTCGATCATTGTGGAAGCGCTCCAGCTTTCCGCTGCGGAGAGAGAAGAAGATACCGGTCTGCTGCACTGGAATTTTGCCCTTGCCGCAGGAGAGACAAAAAATATATCCTTCGCGTATACAGTTGCCTGGCCTAAGGACAAGCTGACAGAGGAGGGGGTATGAAGAAAAAAAGCGGCAGAAGAGTAAGTGCCGCGCGTCTTTTGCTCTGTACTTTGCTGTGCTTTCTTTTTGCAGGCGGCATAAAAGCAGAGGCAGGGATGCTTGTAACGGCTGCTGATCCCTCGCTGTCCGGTAATACCGGGGAGGAGCAGCGCAGTAAAGAGGAATATTTTGCAGATCTTCAGGCGGAGCCCGTTACTGAGCCTGAGCAGACAACCTCGCGCTTTGTGACGGTCACACTGCATGCGGGCAGATACGGTTATTTTGACGATCCGTCGGTCAGAGAGAAGGAATCGCTTCAGTTTAAGGGCGAGGCCTTTACGGAAAGTACGGTTCCGGCCCCCCTGGAAAAGGCCATGGTATTTGCGGGCTGGGCAAGAAAACCGGATGCTGCAGAAGCAGATGTGACGCCGGATGTCACGCCGGTCAGCCTGATCGGTACGGATCTGTATGCGGTTTGGACCGATGAATGTCAGGTGCATTACACGGTTGAGGGCGGCTTCATCGAGGGGGAGGAGGGAAGCCGCTATGGCGCCGTACTGATGCGTTATCAGCGAGATGCGGCCTTTCAAGTTCTGACGCCAAAGCCTTATGATGAACAGGCCTTTGATTTTGACGGCTGGTATACCGGCCGCCTTGGAGAGGGCGAGGCATTTACGGCAGTCACGGTGATTACAGAGCCGTATACGGTCGTGTATGCAAAATGGAAGCTTGCCGGAGACCGCATAGAACAGGCAGAGCCTGACAGAGAATACAGTCTTTCTTTAAACGGAAACGGCAGCTATTTTGCCTTTACCCCGGAAGAAACAACGGTCTATGCCATTACGGCAGAAGCCGGAGATTCTGATGCTGAAGCTTATCTTGCCGTGATGGATGCGGATCAGCATATTTTAGCGGCTGCTGAGCCGGATGAAGCCCATAACGCGTCAGCTCTGCTGGAAATGAAGGCAGGCGAGACGTACTTCTGGAATATCCGGGAGATGAACGGCGGCAGCCTGAATGCGAAGATGATGATTCAGAGAGCCGACTGCGTGAAGGTGACCTTCCATGCAGGCTGTGCAGATGCCTGGTTTGGAGAGGAGAAAGCCGCAGAGGCGGCGAAGGATGTCCCTTCCGGAAGCGAGCTTCAGAGCTTTATGCAGTCCGGCTTAACGCTTGACGATGAAAAACAGCTGCAGCTGCTCGGCTGGTCCGTGGACCCGGAAGCCGTTTCTCCTGATGAGAAGATTTTGGCTGCGGACGGGCTGGAGCTATATGCCGTGATCAGAGAGCTGAAATCCGTGCGCTTTGAGGCAAACGGCGGCTGGTTCGGGATGAACGACGGGGAGATGGTTTATGATCAGGCCTATGCTCCCGGCACGCCTTTCCTGCCGGAAGAAGAGCCGCGCTGCCAGGATAAGCGGCTGAAATTTGCCGGCTGGTCCCGTGATTCGCAGACGGCCGTGCCGGATGAAGATCTGATCGAAGGCGTGACGCCGTTTGAGAACGTTGGAGATACCCTCTATGCGGTTTATACGGAAAAGGTCCTGGAGACTTTCCGCGCAAACGGCGGCTATTTCCTGAATGACCCTTCCGTTACGACCTGTCAGTCGACAAAAGGCAAGGGCCACATTTTCTCCGGGCTCGCCGCCTCCCATGAGAACAGCCGCTTTCAGGCGGTCGGATGGGAAGATCAAAACGGTGTATTTATCCCCTATACGGAAGACTTTGACCCGTATTACCACGTAGAGGAAGATACTATCTACACGCTGGTGTGGGCGTATAAGGTGTATCTGGATGCAAACGGCGGCTCCTTCCCGCTGCTCGGCACGGACAAGATCGCGGTTCCTATGGAAGCGGACGGTCTGTTTTCCCTGGCAGAAGCGAGTGAAGAAATCGGTGAATGTGTGGCTGCAGACGACATGCAGTACTTTGCCGGCTGGGCAAGCAGCCCGGATGCAGAGGAAGCAGATGTGACCGAGGGCATCACGCCGGTAAAGGGCCTTGACTGGGTCTACGCGGTGTGGAAGAAGGACAGCTATATCCTGGAGGAAGGCGGCCACGCTTCCTGGGAGAAGGGCAATCTTACGGGGCTGCGCTTTGTGGTAAAGCGGGCCGGTGACGACAGGAATACCTTTTCCGCCTTCGAGGGAGCCTACGTGGATGGCGAGCTGCTTGCAGACGGATTTACGGCAGAAGAGGGAAGCCTGATCCTGACGCTGCAGCCGGTGTATCTGGAAACTCTGGCAGCGGGGGATCATGAGCTGATGATCAGTTTAAACGGCACCCAGCTGAAAACGACTTTTACCCTGACGGAGAAAGAAACGGAAGCGGCGACTGAAACGGCTGCGCAGCCGGAACCGGAAAGCACGGAAGAAGCGCCTGTTGAAAAGACTTTCCTTCCCCCCTATGTCTGGTACGGCCTCGGCGGAGCCGCCGTGATTTTGCTGGGCGTAATTCTGATCAGCGGCAGAAGGAAAAAGAACACGGCGGAGAATGACAATGATCCGCTTGAACTCTTCCTGCAGGAGCGTGAGAGAAGAGAACACGAGAAGCATCAGGACGACTGATGCGGCATACAAAAAGAGACGGAGAGGATCCGTCTCTTTTTTGTATGAGCCAGAGCGCATTCACCGGCAGCGGCAGTCTTACATACGGCAGTAAGCTGCTGCAGTCAGGGCGGCAAGTCTTGCGTTATTGAAGACGAGCTGGATATTAGAAGCAAGGGAATCCCCGCCGGTCAGCTCGGCCACGCGCGCGAGCAGGAAAGGGGTGGTCTCTTTGCCATGAATGCCTTTCTCTTCGCATTCCCGGATGGCCTGATCGATTGCGGTGTCGATGACATCCTTCGGCATGGAATATTCCTCCGGGATCGGATTCGTGACCAGCATGCCGCCGGAAAAGCCGAGATCCCCCTGGACCTTGAAGGCTTTCGCAAGTTCCTCAGGAGAATCGACCCGGTAATCGACAGAGAAACCGGAATGGCGGGTATAGAAGGCGGGGAGTTCTTTTGTTCCGTAGCCAAGGACCGGCACCCCGTGGGTCTCCAGATATTCAAGGGTCAGGCCAAGGTCAAGAATGCTTTTTGCACCGGCACAGATAACCATGACAGGCGTATGCGCTAACTCCTCAAGATCGGCGGAAATATCCATGGTTTCGGTCGCACCGCGGTGGACACCGCCAATCCCGCCGGTGGCAAATATTTTGATGCCGGCCATGTGCGCGATGATCATGGTCGTGGTTACGGTCGTGGCACCGTCTTCCCCCCGTGCGCAGAGCACAGCCAGATCGCGGCGGGAGGCCTTGGCAATGGCGCGGCCTTTTTTGCCGAAATATTCGATCTCCTCGGGAGAAAGACCGGCCTTCAGTCTGCCGCCGATCACGGCAATGGTGGCCGGGACGGCACCGTGATCCCGAATGATCTGTTCGACCTTGAGGGCCGTTTCAACATTCTGGGGATAAGGCATACCATGCGAGATGATGGTGCTTTCCAGGGCAACAACAGGCTTCCCGGAGCGGATCGCTTCAGCGACTTCGGGAAGAATATCCAGATAAGGGTTCATATAAATCTCCGTTAACAGATTAATCAACAAGCTTTATGCGTTCCTGCAGCGCATCGGCAGTCAGGATGGGATTCACGGCGCTCTTGGTCTCCATGGAGATGGAGGCGGCGGCAACACCGGCTCTGGCCTTGTCTCTCAGGCTGTCTCCCTGCAGGAAAGCGTGAAGAACGGCAGAGACAAAAGCATCACCGCAGCCGGAGGTGTTGACGGGATGAAGCGCAAAACCGGGCAGGCGGATAAGATCCTGGCCTGCTGCTCCGGCAACAACGCCTTTTTTGCCAAGGGTCAGGTAAACCTCTTTGACACCGAGTCCGAGCAGGGAGATAACAGCATCTTCCGCATTCGCCATGGTCAGGATCGGACGGCCGCAGAGGGTCTCCGCTTCCTGTTTGTTCGGCTTGAGCACGGTGGTATAGGGCAGTATGGCAGACACTTTTGCTGCCTTAGCTGCCGAGATCGGATCCACAAAGAGCGGAACGCCTGCATCACTCGCGATCTTTGCCGCGCAGGCAATCGCATCCGCAGGGGGATTGGTATCCAGTAAAACGGCAGAGGCACCGCGGATCACGTCTTCATTCAGAGAAATATACTCTTTGTCAATCTGATCGGAAGCCGAGGCATCGCAGACTGCCCACTGGATATCCCCTTTGTTGTCTTCCACGAAAATATACGAGGAGGTGGGGATGCCGTCAAGGCACATGGCATGGGACAGATCGATGCCGAGCTCGCGGCCGAGCGAAAGGAGTTCGCGGCCTTCCGCATCGTTGCCGACGGCAGTTAACATCTTCACCTTATGACCGAGCTGTGCTAAGGTTACGGCAATATTGCGGCCGACACCGCCGGGGGTCCGTCTGACTGTACCGGGGAGTGAATCGTGGGGGAGAAGCGGACCGAAAGGTCTGGCCCCGATGTCCATATTGGTTCCGCCTATGACAAGGATATAAGGATCTTTTTCCATAATGACTCCTTTCAATTATCCGGATTTGCCCGGACTTGTCCGGACTGTCGATCACGGCCTGTTTTCTGATTATTATACGAAAAAAAAGAGCCTCTGTCAATCTGACAGAGGCAGTGTTATTCCTTCGGTATCCGGTTCCAGTGTGAGAGCTTTCCAGGCCGGGAAATTCTCCAGGACAGCTTTGCTGCATGCGCGGATGACGGCATCACTGTCACTGATGAGGAGCAGTGTCGAACCCGCACCGGAGATGCAGGCACAGGCCCTGCCGCCACCGAGCTTCTCTGCAAGCGCAAAGACCTTCTCCGCGCCGGGAATTAACGGGAGCCTGTAGGGTTGATGCAGACGGTCCTTTATGGCGTGTCCAAGCAGCTCCATATCGCCCCTGCCGAGGGCATCGATGAGGAGGGCGGTGCGGGAAAGCTGAAATACCGCATCGGCGCGGCTAACGGTCTCCGGAAGAGCCTGCCTTGCTTTTGCCGTGGACAGCGGGGTATCCGGGATGACAGCCAGAAAGCGAAGGGCGGGACTTAAGGGATAGCTTGCGCAGATGGCTTCCTCTCCGTCCATGGCGGCAGCGGTAAAGCCGCCGTAAATCATCGGGGCAAGATTGTCGGGGTGCCCTTCTATGCGGGTGCAGACGGAAAGCAGTTCTTCCCGTGAGAGATGAAGACCATGCAGTTCGTTCGCGGCAAAGGCACCGGCTGAGATGAGGGCGGCAGAGGAACCAAGGCCGCGTGAAACAGGAATGCAGGTTTCCCGGAAGTCGATGCGGACCCCTTCCGCGGTCAGCCCTCTTGCTTTCATGGCAGCTCTGTACCCGGCAAAGGCGAGGTTGTCAGCCCCGCAATAACGGGCGTCGCAGCCGGTGATCAGCAGCCGGTCTGATTTTTCAAAGTTGATGCGGTTATACAGTTTCAAGGCAATCCCCAGACAATCAAAGCCGGGGCCGAGATTGGACGTACTGGCTGGAACTTTAACAATCATCTCAGACTTCCCCCTTTCGGATGACTTCCATCACATAATCTTCGATCGCGGAGCCGCCTATAACGTCTGTAAAACGCACAGGTTTTTCCTTGAGACCGGAAAGTCCCGCCGGAATGGGCAGTCCGCTCATGCGGGAAAGTGCCTCCATCTGGGCAAATTCGTCACCGGAGGGCATCACGCCTGCCGCTTCCAGAACAGCCCCCGGGAATTTGAACGGGGAGGCAGTGGAAAGTGTGACGACGGCTTTCGCAGCCTTGCCCGTCCCCTTCCATTCATCGGTGACGCGGAGTGCAACCGCGGTGTGCGGATCGGCAAGATATCCAAGCTCACGCCATACGCGGCCGATCGTTTCACGGCAGGTTTCTTCATCACAGCAGCCGGCGGCAAAGTCCTGCCTGATCCGGCTCATGATATCCTCCGGAACCGTGTAGACGCCGTTTGACGCCAGATAATTCATGCAGGCACGCACAAAAGCGTATGCTCCGTCCGAGGCGATATACAAAAGCCGCTCCAGATTGGAGGAAATCAGGATGTCCATGGAGGGAGAGGCCGTGCGCAGGAAATCACGCCGTCTGTCATAGACACCGTTTGCAAAGAAATCAGTCAGTACGCGGTTCGCGTTGGAGGCACAGACAAGCTTTCCGACAGGAAGTCCCATCTGTTTTGCCTGATACCCGGCGAAAATATCGCCGAAATTGCCGGTAGGGACAACGAAATCAACCGGATCGCCCAGTTTGATGTCGCCGGCATCAAGGAGCTGCCGGTAGGCAAGGAAATAATAGACGACCTGCGGCGCAAGGCGGCCGATATTGATGGAATTGGCTGAGCTCAAGGCACAGTTTAAACGCTTCAGCTCCTCGCTCCGGCTTAACGCGGCAAACGCTCTTTTGACTCCGCTCTGGCAGTCGTCGAAGTTGCCGCTAACGGCACAGACGCGCACGTTTTCCCCCGTCTGGGTAACCATCTGGGCATGCTGTACAGGGGAGACACCGCCGTCCGGGTAGAAGACCAGGATCCCGGTGCCCTCCACGTCGTGAAAGCCTTCAAGTGCGGCTTTGCCGGTATCGCCGCTGGTGGCCGTCAGGATGATGGTTTTCTCCGAAGAGGCACTCAGCCTGCGTGCTTTCGTCATCAGGACCGGAAGCACGGAGAGCGCAACATCCTTGAAGGCAGAGGTGGGCCCGTGGAATAACTCGAGGATCCGGTAGTCTCCGGCGGATACAAGCGGCGTCAGAAGCGGTGTATCGAATTTATTCGTGTAGGAGAGACGGACGATCTCATCCATGTCTTCGAAATCAGGCAGAAGATGAGAGAGGATGCGGGCTGCCATGGAAAGAGGGGAAAGACTGAGCACCTCGTCCCAGGGAAAGGGACGGCGGGAAAGACTGCTGTCTACATAAAGCCCCCCGTCAGGGGCGAGACCGGAAAGGACCGCCTGAAGACCGTTTGCGGAAATGTCGCTTCTTGTACTTTGGTACTGCATATATCCTCCTATTCGAGATCAATCAGACGGCTGCCGCTCACACCGGGGAGTGCGGCGACGGCATCTAACAGGGATGACATGGAACCGGGCATGCTGCTGATATCGAGTGACAGGGTGACACTGGCCTTGCCGTGGATCGGCAGGCTTTGCGTGATGGTCAGCACACTCGTGCTGGCATCGGAAAGAACCGACAGGACAGCATTCAGCTGACCTGCGGTGTGATCTAACATCATTTCCAGCACAGCGGTGCGGCTGCCGCTTCGTTCAGACGGCTCAAAAATAAAATCGCGGTATTTGTAGTAGGTGCTGCGCGAGATTCCGACAAGCTTGACAGCCTGGGAAACCTCCTTTATTTTGCCGGTTTCAAGCAGGCGCCTGGCTTCCAGTACCTTCTCATACTTGTCCGGCAAAATGCTTTTGTGGACGATCAGATAATTATCCAGCATGATATTCTCCTTTATGACCTCTTGTAAAAAACTGAAAAAACGGCTTGTAATTCCGCAAGGACTATGATACTATGTCTCTGTCCAAAAAACAAGTGTCTTTTTTATACGGACACTCATTTTTTAGGAGGAATTCATGAAAACAGCGGTTTTAGGCTTCGGAACAGTCGGAGCCGGCATATATGAGATGCTGCAGCGTGCAGAAGGGCTTGAGGCAGGACCCGTCTATGTGCGAAAAGGCAAGGCGGATACCCCCTGGAAAACAGATGATTTCGATCAGATCCTTGCCGATCCTTCTGTAGAAGCGGTTGCCGAAGCGATGGGAGGCCTTGATCCTGCCTTTTCACTGGCAGAGCGCACGCTGGCAAGTGGAAAGCATTTTGTTACGGCCAATAAGATGCTCGTGGCAGAGTATGGGGTCAGACTGCAGGAGATCGCAGAGAGATCCTGCGCTGCCTTTCTTTTTTCCGCAGCCTGCGGAGGCGGCGTCCCCCTTCTGCACAACCTTGCACTGGCAAGGCAGGCGGATGAGATCGTTTCCGTTCAGGGGATTTTGAACGGAACGACGAATTACATGCTGGATCAGATGCAGAGCGCTCCGGGCGGAAGCTATGAATCCGCCTTGCATAAGGCGCAGTCGCTGGGCTATGCAGAGGCAGATCCCACAGCGGACGTTTCGGGCCTGGACGCGCTGCGCAAGATCAGACTGGCGGCTGCGGTTGCCTTCGGCCTTCTGCCCACTGACGGCTTCAGCGAAGGCATTGAAAATGTCACGGCAGAGGATATTCGCTTTTACCAAAGCAGAGGGCTCATCCTGCGGCTGATTGCGAAAACGGCTAGGACGGAAGAGGGGGTCAGCGCATATGTGGAACCCGTTCTTTTCGGAAAGGATGCTCCGGAAGCCGCTGTGCGGAAGAATTACAATCTGGCTTCCTATGAGGGCAGGGCTTCAGGCCTGATCAGCTTTCAGGGCCAGGGTGCGGGCAGGTATCCGACCGCTTCAGCCGTGATCCGCGACTTAGAAAGCATCAGATGCGGAGCAAGGCGCATGTTTCCGGAGGGAACGGCAAACGGGTCAGCTGACAGCCCGGGAAGCTGCAGCAGGTATTTCGTCAGAACCGAAAAAGCTTTTGCCGCACTTTTCCCGGGAGCAGAGAGGCTTGCTGAAGAAAATGACTGCGTGCGTCTGAAGACAGCTCCATTTTTTGCGAAAACCATGCACAGTCTTGTGCAGACTATACGGGAAGAAGACGGCCGCGTCATGTTTGCAGCCCTCGACCCTCTTGCGGAACCGGAGGATTATTTATGCTGAAAGTTGCTAAATTCGGCGGCTCATCCGTTGCAGGAGCTGAGCAGTTTAAAAAGGTCAAAGCCATAGTCGCTTCTGATCCGGACAGACAAATCATTGTGGTGAGCGCCGCCGGAAAAAGAGATAAAGAAGACCATAAAATCACAGACCTGCTGTATCTGTGCAACGCGCACCGCACGTACGGGGTGTCCTGTGATGAAATCTTAGGGCAGATCGAAGCCCGCTTTGCCGGGATCCGTGATGCGCTCGGCCTAAGCTTCGATGTGGAGGGCGAATTTGCAGCACTCAAAGCGAAGCTGGTAAAGGGCATGAGCGTGGATGAACTCGTTTCGCGCGGCGAATATTTTACCGCGAGGCTGATGGCGGAGTATCTGGAGATACCCTTTGTCGACGCGGTAGACTGCGTGTTCTTCGGCATGGACGGCCAGCTGGATCAGGAAAAGACTTATGCCGCCATTGCGGGAGCCTATGCCAAATGCGGCCGTATGGTGCTGCCGGGCTTTTACGGGTGCATTCCGACAGGCAGGCCGAGGCTGATGCCACGGGGCGGCGGAGATATTACGGGCGCTCTTGCGGCAGCTGCTGTGAACGCCGACGTTTACGAAAACTGGACGGATGTATCCGGGATCCTCATGGCGGATCCGCGTATCGTAAAGGACCCGAAGCCCATCGCGGAAATGACCTATGGCGAGCTGCGGGAACTCTCCTTCATGGGCGCATCGGTGCTGCAGGAGGATTCCATTCTGCCGGTCCGTGAGAAGGGCATTGCGCTGAATATCCGGAACACGAACGAGCCGGATAATCCGGGAACGATGATCCGCGAGAATATTGTGGAGAGCGAAGAGGAAGACCGCTTCATTACCGGAATCGCCGGACGGAAGGGCTTTACCATCCTGACGGTGACCAAACACAATATGGAGCAGAGCACGGCACTGTGCCAGGCACTTACCATACTGGATCAGTACCGCGTGAGAGCAGAGCATATCACCCTTGGCCTGGACAGCTTCGCTTTCGTGGTCAGTACGGCGGCTCTTGGGGATGCCGTTTACGAACTGATTGCGGACATCAAGAAAAGCTGCAGACCGGATGATGTGGACCTGCGCGACGGTATTGCGCTTGTGGCCTCGGTCGGCCGGAAGATGACCTTCCGTCCCGGTGTTTCGGGGCGTTTGTTCAAGGCCATCGGCGAAGGAGGCGTCAACATCCGCACGATTGCCCAGGGCGCTGATGAGCTCGCGATCGTGATCGGCGTGGAAGAAGAGGACTACGAGACCGCGATCCGGATCATGTATGAAGGATTTGCAGGATAAAGGGAGCAGGAAGATGAAAGAATACAAAATCGCTGTACTTGGAGCAACAGGCGCCGTTGGGCGTGAAATGGTAAAGGTCCTTGAGGAGTACGGGATCCCGGTCAGTGAGCTCAGACTCCTTGCGAGCGCAAGGAGCGCAGGCGGCGTCATTCCGTTCCGCGGAAAAGAAATCGTGGTGCAGGAGGCCCGTGAAGACAGCTTTGCCGGCTGTGACTATGTGCTTGGCGCCGTGCAGAATCCGCTGTCCAAACGCTTCGCACCGGCTGTCGTGAAGAGCGGCGCGGTTTATATCGACAACAGTTCTGCCTTCCGTATGGATCCGGACGTGCCTCTGGTTGTCCCTGAGATCAACGGCGCGGATGCCCTTGCGCATAAAGGAATTATCGCCAATCCGAACTGCTCGACCATCATCACCATGATGGCTGTCGCCGGCATAGCGGGACTGTCCCCGATCCGGAACATGGTCGCCTGCACGTATCAGGCGGTATCCGGCGCCGGGCAGGGCGGCATTACGGAGCTGGAAGAGCAGATGAAGGATCTCACGGAAGGAAAGGAACTGAAAACGAAGGTTTTTCCGGCGCAGATCGCATTAAATGTGATTCCCTGGATCGGCAGCGGGCTGGACAATCTGTATACCACGGAAGAGATGAAGATGCAGAATGAGGGACGCCGCATCCTGCACAGGCCGGAGCTTTTCGTTACCTGCACCTGCGTCCGCGTTCCGGTTATGCGGTCTCATTCCATTGCGGTCACGGTCAGGACAGAGCAGCCTGTGAGCATCGAAGAGGCAAAGGAAGCCGTAAGACACTTTCCCGGATGTCGCCTGATCGAAGAAGGAGAGGGCATCGGCTATCCGACGCCGCTCGACACATCGAACCAGGATCTGGTCTATGTCGGGCGTATCCGTCAGGACCTTACCGATCCCTGCGGACTTACGCTCTGGTGCTGCGGCGATCAGATCAGGAAGGGCGCTGCGGCCAACGCAGTGCAGATCCTGAAGCTGTTAGCGGAGCAATAAAAAAGATCCTTCGGGGGAGCATAACTCCTCTGAAGGATCTTTTTTCTATTTCCTATTCTCAATTATTTCTTCAAATAAGCAGACGACACGGGAAATTCAAAATAAGTGTCGGGATAAGGTTCGTCCTTCAGCGCGAAGTGCCACCATTCACAGTCCAGAGGCTGAAAACCGTTTCGCACCATCGCCTGCTGCAGGATCATGCGGTTTGCATACTGCTCGTCGCTGATGCCGCGGTAATCCGGGTGCGAGGCTTCGCTGAAGAGATCAAAGGGACTGCCCATATCGACTTCCCTGCCGCTCTTCATGTCGAGGAGAGTCAGATCAACGGCGCTGCCGCGGCAGTGGCTGGACTTCGTTGCGATATACCCGCGGGCGAAGAGCTCCTGCTTCTCGAGCTCCGGATAAAAATAGGGCTTCATGCGGATATCCTGATCCTCAATGCCCCAGAGGACAAACTGCTTGACGGCCGGCATGGGACGGTAAGCATCGAAGACCTTCAGTCGGTAGCCCTGCACGATCAGTTCGCTGCTGACAGCCTTGAGTGCCCGTGCTGCCTCGATCGTCAGGATGGCACAGGGTTCCTCGTAACCGTCTATGCGGTCCCCGATAAAATTATAAGTGGAATAATAACGGATCTCCTGCACGATCTGCGGAATATAATCCGCAAGCAGGACAAATCCGGACGGATTCATAGTCAGATCCTGACGGTAATCAGCCATGGTCAGCCCTTCCTGCCGCGCCTCGCGGCCCAGACATTTACTCGATGGTCAGGATATCTGAAAAGCCGGTCATTTCGAAGATACCCATGATCATCGGATCCACATGAGTCAGCTTCATCTGGCCGTGTTTCCCTGAGATGAGCTTCTGAGAGGAAAGCAGCACGCGAAGACCGGCGGAAGAAATGTAATCGACTTCGGCAAAATCCAGGGTCAGATCGGAAGCCGCCGGAATGGTTTCCTGAAGCTCTTTCTCAAGATCGGATGCGGTCACGGTATCAATGCGGCCTTGAAGGGCTATTACGGCATGGTCTTCTTGAAGAGATTTTTTGATCGTAAGCATGACTTCCTCCTTTTCTTACGCATCGAAGCTGCGGATAACAGGACTCGAACCTGCACGGGGGAGCCCACGGGAACCTAAATCCCGCGCGTCTGCCAGTTTCGCCATATCCGCAAAAAAAGATGCTGAATCAATGAAAAAGGAGCACCGTTCGGTGCTCCATCTTCTGTGCGTTAGAGGATTCGAACCCCCGGCCTTTTGG
>DJYD01000033.1:19055-43398 GCA_002449955.1 Lachnospiraceae bacterium UBA6987 | reverse complement strand
AAACGCTCTATCCAGCTGAGCTAAACGCACGCATTGCCTTCGGTTTCCCGAGCGCATGGGTAATTGTAGCGCTTGTCTTTTCAAATGTCAAGCGGTAATTTTGAAAAATTCAAAAATGACGGAAGCGCTTCGTCTTGACAGAATTGTTGACTTTCCTCCCTGACAATGGCATAATGATTTTCAAGGAGAATATTGCTATGATGACATTATCGGTTGATATCTGGTTTGTGAATCTGGGACTGAAATTCTCAGATTGGATAAAGAGTTTCAAGATCGGAAACTTCGATATTTATTTCTACGGCTGCATTATTGCTTTTTCGGTACTGCTTGCCCTGACGGTTGCTTCGATCGTGGCCAAGAAGACGGGCCAGGATCCGGATACTTATGCGGAGCTGATGATCTGGGCCGTGGTTTTCGGGATTATCGGGGCAAGGCTGTATTATGTCGCCTTCGACTGGGATTCCTATAAGGACAATCTGAAAGAGATTTTTAATCTGCGCGGCGGCGGACTGGCGATATACGGCGGCGTGATTGCCGGCTCGCTTACGGCATGGCTGTACTGCAAAAAGAAGAAGCTCAATATCCGGCAGATCCTGGATACGGGCTTTGTCGGCGTGGTCCTTGCGCAGGCAACGGGACGCTGGAGCAATTTTGTGAACATGGAATGCTTCGGTGGATACACCGAAAACCTTCTGGCCATGCGGCTGAATGTAGCGAAAGTGAACAGCAGCATGCTGACGGAGGATCTGCTTTCCAGGATGGTCACGGTCGATGGCGTGTCCTATATTCAGGTGCATCCGACCTTCCTCTATGAAAGTCTCTGGAACCTTTGCCTCTTTGTTGTCCTTTTGCTGGTCACGCGGAAAAAACGCTTCCACGGCCAGGTGTTCCTGCTGTATCTGATGGGCTATGGCGTAGGGCGTTTCTGGATCGAAGGTCTGCGCACCGATCAGCTGAAGATCGGCAGCACGGACATTGCGATATCTCAGGTGGTAAGCGTGGTGCTCTGTGCCGCAGCGCTTGTTCTCTATATCATAGGGATGAAAAAGGCAAAGGAAGTGGACTCGATCCTTGCAAAGGCAGAGGCAGAGGCGGAAGAGGAAATAAAAGGCACTGTCCTCGAGATGATCGAAGCGGACCGGAAGGCTTCGGAAGAAGCCGCGGCAGCCGAGGTGCTTTCTCAGGAAACGATGGAAAATGCCGCTGCGACGGCGGAAAAAGCCAGAAGCGAAATGGAGGAAGCTGCCGGAGAGCTGCTTGAATCGGAAGCGGAGAGTGCGGCGGCAGAGTCCGGGGAGAAGATCGATGGCTAAGCTGTATTTCAAATTCGGTGCCATGGGCTCCAGCAAATCGGCTCAGGCACTGATCACCAAATTCAATTATGAGGAACGGGGGATGACGGTCTGGCTGATCAAGCCGGCTGTCGATACCCGAGACGGCGCGGCGCTCATCCGTTCCCGCATCGGCCTCGAAGCGGTTGCCGATCGGGTCGTGACGCCGGAAGATGATATCGCAGCCCTGTTCCGGGCGCTTCCCGAAAAACGGGACGTCATCATTGCGGACGAAGCGCAGTTCCTGACGCCGGAACATATCGATGAGCTGGCGGACCTCGTGGATGAAGACGATGTCCCGGTGCTCTGCTTCGGCCTGGCAACGGATTTCCAGACGCATATGTTCCCGGGCAGCCGCAGGCTGTTCGAGCTGGCCCAGTCCATCACGGAGATCAAGACCGTGTGCACCTGCGGCGCGAAGGCGACGGTGAATGCTCGCCTTGACGGCGAAGGCCATGTGGTCACGGGCGGCGAGCAGGTGGTGCTCGGTGGCAACGACTGCTATGTGGCCATGTGCAGACGCTGCTGGAAGAAGAGGATCAAACGCGAAGCGGCGGAGCGCGCCGCTGCGGCAAAATAAAATCAAAACCGGAAAGGAGAATGCTATGGCAAAATACATCTATAACGGACCGGAGCAGTACCGCCCCTTAAGTCCCTGGGCTTATTTCGGCTATTCGCTCCTGTTTTCAATCCCGGTCATTGGGCTGATCTTTCTGCTCATCTATTCCTTTGACGACAGCCGCATCAACCGCAGAAATTTTGCTCGTTCTTATTTCTGTGTGATCGCTCTCGTTCTTATTATCAGCGGCATTCTTGCCGTGACAGGAGTGGCTGGCGCCTTCCTTTCGGCGCTGCCCTGGGCTTAACTTCTTGGATTGACAGGAGGGACAAGATGATGAAGAAGCATTTTACGATTCTCTTTGCCATGGCAGCCCTGCTGCTTTTTGCGGGAAGCCGGAGCGCACGTGCCTACACCGAACCGTATGTGACCTGGGATCCTCAGTCGCTTGCTTTTGCCGTCGGCTCCGACGCGGAATACAGTGCGACGGTCTCCGGACATGATCTGAGTTTTACCTGGTACGTGGAATTTGCCGGGAAGGAATATGAGATGCCGGCCCGGAAAGCCGATCTGATGGCGGCCGGAATGCAGTACTGCTGCGACGACATCGTCATCAAATCATCGGCCAACCGTACGTCGATCATCTTCAAAAACATCGGGGTGGGCATCGACGGCTCGAGCGGCAAATGGACCAGAGTCTACTGCCATGCCTTTGACGGCGTTACGGGAGTCGACACGAACTGGGCCATGGTCTCCTGCAACGGCTACGGTCTGACGGAAGCCGGCTATCCGCCGACGATTTACGTGAAGCCTGTTGTGAATCTGCAGCCGGAAGACACAGGCAAGATCGGCTTTGATCTGGTCGACGAAGAAGTTTATTATGTGGTAGACAAGAGCTATCAGTGGTACCGCTACAGCGGCGGCAGTTATGACGTCGGTCTTAAGGCGATCCCGGGCGAGGACGGTCCCATCTACATATCAGCGGCTGACTACGATGAGTCGGAGGATATCGTCATCGGCGTCAATCTGAAGCTGAACGGAGGCGGAGACTACTGGATCTACTCCAGCCCCATCAATGTCAACCGCCTGAGCGGCGACATCGATTACAGCTGGGATCAGCTGATCATCCGGAAGAAACCGGACCGGCTCAAGGGATATGAGCTCGGCGACAAGCCGGATCTGACCGGCCTGCAGGCCGAATATATTGCGAATGACAAATCGCAGGGCATCGTACCGATCGCTTCTCTGAAGACGGATATCGATACTTTCACCTATGCCGGGCCTGTATGGGTGACGGTCAGCTACAAGGATCAGTCGAACGGCTTTACCGTCTGGGTGGATCCGGGCGAGAAGAACAACTGGGAGATCAAGGTGCCGGAAACCACCGAAGCGCCGACAACTGCTCCGGAAACTCCCGCGGAAACCACGGTGCCGGAAACTACGGCAGCAGAGACGCCGCCGAAAACGGCTGCTCCGGAAACACCTGAGGAAACCACAGCGCAGACGGAAACTGCAGGGACAGAAGCCGAAAGCACCATTGCGCCGGAAACAGCTGCACCTTCCTCAGAAGAGGAAAAGACAACAGCAGCCCCTGTCAGCAGTGAAGCGCCGGCCACAACGCAGTCTTCCACGGAGAAAGAAGCGACCGGCAGCGGCGGAGTCAATACGGTGCTGATCATTATCATCATTGTTTTGGCCATGATATGCGGCTTATTTGGCGGTATTCTTCTGGGCAAAAAGAAAGCGAAGTAATTATTCTATGCGGCTTTGAGGACAGCAAAATGCTGTTGAAAAGCCGCTTTTTTTGTGTTATGATGCATAACGCAATAGACTGTTGAACAGTCTTTAAAGGAGGAATAAGTAATGATGAAAAAACCTTTAGCACTGGCCCTCGTGCTTGCCATGGTCTTTTCTCTGTGCGCCTGCGGAGGAGACACTCCCGCCAGCACGCCGGCCGCTTCTTCGGAAGCTCCTAAAACCAGCACTGAAGCTCCGGCTTCGGAAGCCCAGACTACGGTTGCCCCTGCTTCTGAGTACAAGGTTGCCATGATCACGGACTACGGCGATATCACCGACCAGTCCTTCAACCAGACCACTTATGAAGCCTGCAAGGCTTTCTGTGAGGCCAACAACATCGAGTTCACCTATTACAAGCCCGCTGCAGACTCCACTGCTGACCGTGTCGGTATGGTGGAAAAAGCGGTTGACGACGGCTTCAACGTCATTGTTATGCCCGGTTATGCATTCGGCGGAACCATCGTCGAATGTGCGCCTGAATACAAGGATGTCAAGTTCGTGGCTCTGGACGTGGCTGCCGGCGATCTGCTGGAAGCCGGTGTTGCCGCGAAGGGCGAACAGTATGACTACAACCCTGACAACTGGAAACTGGAAGACTATGTCTACATGGACAATGTCTATTGCGCTGTTTACCAGGAAGAACTCTGCGGTTACATGGCCGGTTATGCGGCTGTAAAGCTCGGCTACACCAAGCTCGGCTTCCTTGGCGGCATGGCGGTTCCCGCTGTTGTCCGTTACGGCTACGGTTTTGTGCAGGGCGCTGATGCGGCTGCCAAAGAAACCGGTGCTGCTGTCTCCATGAAGTACGTCTATGGCGGCCAGTTCTTCGGCGATCCCGATATCAAGGCTGCGATGGATACCTGGTATGCCGGCGGCACGGAAGTTGTCTTTGCCTGCGGCGGCGGTATCTATACCTCTGCTGTTGATGCTGCGAAGAGCGTAAACGGCAAGGTTATCGGTGTTGACGTTGACCAGGCTGGCGTGATCAAGAATTATGCCGGCGTGGACGGCATGACCGTGACGAGCGCCATGAAGGGTCTGTATCCGACCACCTACAACGCACTGGATGACATCATCAACAACAATAAGTGGGCTGATTATGCCGGCAAGATCGCGACCCTTGGCCTGATCTCCGGTACCGATCCGGAAGCCAACTATGTCCAGATCCCCATGGGTGAAGGCACACAGTGGACCGATAAGTTCACCACCGATGATTACAAGGCTCTGGTTGCCGATATGTTCGGCGGCAAGATCACCGTTTCCAACGATATCTCCAAGGAACCGACTGTGAGCATCGCGGTGGATTATCAGGGACAGATCAAATAATTTTAATCATTAAGCCGGATTTGGCTTGAAAAGGCCGGGATATCTGCCTGAGGGGAGAGTATCCCGGTCTTTTTTTACAGAAAATTCCTTTTATTTCTTCTCAATATTTGGTATGATGGTACAAAATAACAGGAGGTGATTCTCCATGCCGTTTTCAGTAATCACTGATACTTCCGGTAATTTGCCGAAATATATTGCGGATGAACACGGACTGATCGTTATTCCGTTTTATTATCATGTCGACGGTGAGGATCTGTGCTGCGAAGCCATCGAGAACTTTGACAGCGATGCTTATTACAAGCGCCTTAAGGATGGTCCGCGCGTAACCACCACGCAGATCACCCCGCAGCGCTATCTGGAGTATTTTGAAAAAGAAGCGCAGGCAGGAAATGATTTTATCTTCGTGAGCATGTCCTCCGGGATCAGCGGCTCCTGCGATGCGGCCAGAGTGGCCGTGCGGATGCTGCAGGAGGATTATCCGGAGAGGAAGGCTTTCGTGGTCGATACCAAGGGCGCTGCGCTTGGGGAAGGCTTTGTGGCTCTGGAGGCTGCCCGCCTGCGGGATCAGGGCCTCGAGGCCGAAGAAGCCGCAAGGCAGCTGGATAACTACAGCCGGAGAATGTGCAATATTTTTACCGTGGATGATCTGATGTATCTGCGCCGCGGCGGAAGACTGTCCAATGCATCGGCTTTTTTGGGAACGATTTTGAACATCAAACCGCTGTTAAAAGGGGATGAGAACGGAAAGATCGTCGCTTTTGCCAAGATCCGGGGCAGAAAAAAAGCCATTGAAGCGATTGCACAGCGCTATGATGCGCTCGTAGTGGAACCGGAGAACCAGACGGTCGGCATTGTGCAGGCTGCCTGCAGAGAGGATGCCAAACGGCTGGAAGAACTGATCTGCCAGAACCGCCCGCCGAAGACGATACTGCATGTGGACTATGAACCGGTGACGACCTCATACGTCGGTCCCGGAGCCCTGGCCTTGTTCTTCCTGGGCGATGAAAATGTCCGGACCGAGATGGATCATGCGAGTGAAAAAACATCGGCTGCCCGGGCAGCGGTGGATGCCATGAAGGATGTGGCGGGAGCCGCATTTGACAAGGTGAGCCATCTGAAACCGGTAGAGGCGGCAAAGGACGTGGCCGGCGCCGCGTTTGACAGAGTCAATCACTCAAAGCCGGTAGAGGCCGCAAAGGATGCTGCCGGCGCCGCGTTTGACAAGGTCAGTCACTCGAAGCCCGTGGAGGCGGCAAAGGATGCTGCCGGTGCCGCGTTTGACAAGGTCAGTCACTCGAAGCCCGTGGAAGCCGCAAAGGGCGCTGCGGTAAAGGTCCTTTCCTTCTGGAACAAGGAGAAGAACGCCGGAGAGACGGAAGAGAGAGACAATAAGGACAAGGAATGAATCAGAACTAAACCATGCCGCCTTCGGGCGGCTTTTTTCTTGATCCGCAGAATAAAATCTTTATCTAATCTTTACAAATGCTGTGAAAAAAAGTAAAATACTTTTATCAATTAATGCGGACTCAATAGAGGAGGAATCGGCTATGTCCACATCATCTCCGTATGCAATAGAAATGTTGCATATCACAAAGAGATTTCCCGGTATCATTGCCAATGATGATGTGACCCTGCAGCTGAAGCAGGGAGAAATTCATGCACTACTTGGGGAAAACGGTGCCGGAAAATCGACTTTGATGTCGGTGCTTTTCGGCTTGTATCAGCCGGAAGAAGGCGAGATCTATGTTCGCGGGAAAAAGGTCGATATCAAAGACCCGAATGACGCCAATGCACTTGGCATAGGCATGGTCCATCAGCATTTTAAACTGGTTGAATGCTTTACGGTCCTTGACAATATCATCCTGGGCGTCGAATCAACAAAAGGCGGTTTCCTGCAGAAGGAAGAAGCCCGCAAAAAAGTCATGGCACTTTCGGAAAAGTACGGCCTGCATGTGGACCCGGATGCCAAGATCCAGGACATCACCGTCGGTATGCAGCAGCGTACCGAGATCCTGAAGATGCTGTACCGTGAAAACGAGATCCTGATTTTCGATGAACCGACAGCTGTTCTGACTCCGCAGGAAATCGACGAACTGATGCAGATCATGAAGAATCTGGCAGCGGAAGGCAAGAGCATTCTGTTCATTTCCCACAAGTTGGCGGAGATCATGGCGGTAGCTGACCGCTGCAGCGTGCTGCGCAAAGGGAAATATATCGGGACCGTGGAAACGAAAAACACGACAATGGAAGAGCTGTCCGCCATGATGGTCGGCCGCAATGTCAATTTCCACGTCGAGAAGGGCGATGCGAAACCCGGCGAGCCGGTTCTGGAAATCAGAAACATGAGCGTGGCCTCCAAGGTGCATAAGAATAATGCAGTGAAAAATGTCTCGCTGACTGTGCGCGCAGGAGAGATCGTCTGCATAGCCGGAATCGACGGCAACGGCCAGACCGAATTTGTGTACGGCCTGACAGGCCTTGAGCCTCTGGTTTCGGGAAGCATCACTTTCCGGGGCGAGGACATAACCAAAGCCAAGATCCGGGAAAGAAGCCTGAAGGGCATGTCACACATTCCGGAAGACAGACATAAGCATGGCCTGGTTCTGGACTACAGCCTGGAGGACAACCTGGTCCTGCAGCGCTATTTTGAACCGGAGTTTACCAATAAAGCCGGATTCCTGCGCCGGGATAATATCCGTAAATACGCGGAAAGACTTATCGGTGAATATGATATCCGTTCCGGCCAGGGACCGATCACAAAGGCGAGAGCCATGTCCGGCGGCAACCAGCAGAAGGCGATCATTGCCAGAGAGATAGACAAGGGACCGGAACTTCTGGTGGCGGTTCAGCCGACGAGAGGTCTGGATGTCGGGGCGATCGAGGGCGTGCATAAAAGCCTGATTGCCCAGCGGGATGCCGGAAAGGCAGTTCTGCTCGTCTCACTGGAGCTCGATGAGGTTATGGATGTGCCTGACCGCATTCTGGTGATGTACGAAGGCGAGATCGTGGGCGAACTGGATCCGAAGAAGACAAGCCAGGAAGAACTTGGTCTGTATATGGCCGGCGCGAAGAAAGATGAGGTGAAAGCATGAAAAAAGTCCTGAAAAATGACGGCGTGCAATCGCTGCTTGCCTCATTGATCTGTATTCTCCTGGGGCTGCTGATCGGATATATCGTTCTGCTGTTCATCGATCCGGCCGGTGCAGGCGAAGCGATCATGGCGGTCATCAAAAACTTTTTTACCTATAACAGAAAAGAGCAGCAGTTAAAGTACCTGGGCAACACCCTGGTCAAAGCGGCGCCCCTGGTCATGTGCTCTTTATCGATCCTTTTCTCCTATAAGGTCGGCCTGTTCAATATCGGTGCGGCAGGACAGTACTGCATCGGCATTGCCTGTTCGCTCTACTGCGCGCTCGCGTTAAAGCTGCCGTGGTGGGTCTGCGTGCTGGCTGCGATTGTCGGCGGCGCGATAGCCGGAAGCATCAGCGGTCTGCTCAAGGCTTACTGCAACGTGAATGAGGTCATCTCAGGGATCATGCTGAACTGGATCATCCTGTATGGGACGAATATGCTGCTGACGAATGTCAAGGAAGCAACGAGTCCCTACACTATGGAAGTGGCCAGGACCAGCGCGGCATCCCTGCTGCCCACACTGGGGTTAGGCAAGTTCTTCAACAACAACAAATATGTCGGCATCTCGATCATACTGGCGGTCGTTATTGCGGTCTGTGTCTGGATCATTCTCGAAAAAACCAGGTTCGGGTATGAGCTGCGGGCGACCGGCGGCAACAAGAATGCGGCAAAATATGCCGGCATGGCGGAAAAACGCAACATCATCGTTACGCTTGCCATCAGCGGCGCTCTGGCCGGTCTCGGTGCGGCAATGCTGTATCTGACCAGCTATGAACAGTGGAACTGTTCGACTTCCTCGGTGCCCGGCATGGGCTTCAACGGGATTGCGGCGGCTTTCCTCGGCGGCCTGAACCCGATCGGTTCTATCCTTTCCTCTTATTTCATCCAGCACATCACGGCCGGCGGCGCTTTCGTTGACAAGAAGATTTACTGTGCACAGATCTCGGATCTGATCTCCTCTATCATCATTTATCTGTGCGGCTTTGTCTTCTTCATGAAGCTGACGATGAACAAATGGCTGATCAAGCGGGAGGAAAAAGCCCAGAAAGACAAGGAAGCGGCTGCGGCGAAAGGAGGTAAGGAACAATGACACTGCTGATTCAATACACACTGATCTTTGCCTCGGTTCTTATACTGGTTGCCCTGGGCGGCTGCTTTGCCGAGCATTCCGGCGTCATTAACCTGGGCCTTGAGGGGACCATGCTGGTCGGCGCCATGGGCGGTGCACTGGTTATGCGTTATCTGACCGATAAGGTCCCCGGTGCGCTCCTGATCCTGCTTGTTATCGTGATTTCCATGGCGGCCGGTGCGCTTTACTGCTCACTGC
This sequence comes from Lachnospiraceae bacterium UBA6987, assembly GCA_002449955.1. Classification (GTDB taxonomy): domain Bacteria; phylum Bacillota; class Clostridia; order Lachnospirales; family Lachnospiraceae; genus UBA6987. Next base: position 33,926 of record DJYD01000033.1, on the reverse strand, counting down.
TTGCCGTGGCCAGCATCAACCTGAAAGCTGACCAGACCATTGTCGGTACCGCGTTAAACATGTTGGGTGTGGCGGCAGTGACGGTTATCATCAAGGCCATCAATACCGCGGCAAATCCGGATGATGTTTCTTCCGTGGTCAATTACGGCGCGGCCCGCGAGAAATTCCTGGTCAAGATCGGTGATTTCGAGTTCAGCTGGTTCATGCTGGTCACCGTGATCCTGCTGATCGCTGCCTATGTCATTTTGTACAAGACCAAATTCGGTCTTCGGATGATGGCCTGCGGCGAACATCCTCAGGCGGCCGCCAGTGTCGGCATCAATGTCTTTAAGATGCGCTGGGCAGGCGTGCTGATCTCCGGCGCCTACGGCGGCCTCGGGGGCATCGTATTTATCATGGCCGGCGCCTCGGAATGGCGCTTCGAATACGGCGTAGCGGGCTTCGGCTTCCTGTCACTTGCGGTTATGATCTTCGGTCAGTGGAAACCGCAGCGCATAGCCCTGGCGGGCCTGCTGTTCGGTTTATTCCGGGCACTCAGCAATGTCTACAGCTCGTTCGACTGGCTTGCGAAGATGAACATTCCCAGCGGAGTTTACAATATGCTTCCGTATATTATTTCCCTGATTGTGCTGGCGTTTACTTCCAAGAGCTCGCAGGCGCCCAAGGCAGAAGGCATTCCTTACGACAAGGGCATGCGTTAAGCGGACAGCAATTAAAACGAAATCAAAATCACCCCTTGCGGCGGACTTCGGTCCGCCGCTTTTTTTGTGCAGCAAGCCCGGCAGAACAGCAAATATGTGCGGAAAAGACGGCTCAAAAACGATGGTTCTTATGCCTGATTTTAACCTGTGATTTTGCGAAAATAACTTGAATAAATATGCTGTTTTTCGCAAAAAAAGCTTGATTTTTCGGCCTGTAACCATTAAAATCATAAGCGCAGGGGAGAAAAGTGGAGGAAAGTGTCATAAAGTGGCGCTTTTCAGACTCTTTTTCCCTCGAAACACCGAAAAAGAAAGGAGGCGGCAACATGCATATGCTGATGGGGACTTACAACCATTCGGTCGATCCCAAGGGACGTGTCATCATTCCTGCGAAACTGCGGGAAGAGCTTGGCGATGTCTTTGTGATCAGCAGAGGCCTGGATGACTGCCTGTTTCTTTTTCCCACCCGCGAGTGGCAGCGTTTTGAGGCAAAGCTGCAGACGCTTCCATTGACCAGTAAAGACGCCCGCAAGTTTGTCCGTTATTTTCTGGCCGGTGCGGCCGAGATCGAACTGGACAAGCAGGGACGTGCACTGATTCCACAGAATCTGCGCGACGCCGCCGGCCTCGAAAAGGATGTGGTTTTGTGCGGCGTCGGCAGCAGAGTGGAGCTCTGGGACAAGGAGACCTGGAACAAGGCTTCCGCCTATGAGAATGTGGATGAACTGGCCGAGAAGATGGCCGATCTGGGCATTTAAAGGAGCCTGCGCATGGAATTTGCTCATGTTCCCGTATTGCTTGATGAATGCCTGAGCAGCCTGGCGATAAAGCCAGAGGGCATATATGTCGACGGAACGGTCGGCGGTGCGGGTCATTCTTCGCACATTCTGACAAGACTTGGTCCCGGAGGACTTCTGATTGGGACTGACCGTGACAGCGAGGCTCTGGCTGCGGCAGAGGAAAAACTCGGTCATACACTGGATGCGATTCAGGAAGACGCAAAACCGGATTACCGGCTGGTCAAAAGCAATTATGCCGATATTCCATCGGTCCTGACTTTCCTCGGGAAAGATCATGCGGACGGGATCCTGCTGGATCTGGGCGTTTCCAGTTATCAGCTGGACAATCCTGAACGAGGCTTTTCCTACATGAAAGACGCGCCGCTTGACATGCGTATGGACACGGAAGAGAGCATGACGGCGGCAGATCTGCTGAATAGCGTAAGCGAAGCCGAACTTGCCAGAATTCTGAGAGATTACGGCGAAGAACGTTTTGCCGGACTGATTGCCAAACGCATTGTATTGGCAAGACAAACTGAGCCGCTCCGAACCACGGGAGAGCTGGTGCGAATCATTGAACAGGCGATCCCGGCAAAATACAGAAATACCGGCGGACACCCGGCTAAACGAACGTTTCAGGCTGTCCGCATTGCACTGAATCACGAACTGACGACGCTAGAGAGCTGTCTTGCCGATCTGATCGATGTGTTGTCGCCCGGCGGAAGACTCTGCGTCATCACCTTCCATTCCCTGGAAGACAGGATCGTGAAGAATGCATTCAAAACGGCAGAGGACCCTTGCATCTGCCCGAAAGATTTCCCGGTCTGCGTCTGCGGACGGGTCAGCAAGGGAAGGGTCGTTACCCGGAAGCCCATTCTTCCCTCGGAAGAGGAACTGAGCAGGAATTCCCGGTCGGCCAGCGCCAAGCTGCGGGTATTTGAGAAGGCCGCAGCAGGCAGGGGGGCATGATATGGCAGAGAACAGACATTACTATATCGAAGGCAATACGGTGCGCGTGGAGAATGTGCTGCCGCAGCAGAGAGAGGAAAAGAAGATCCGCGTCAGAACGCAGCCGGAGGCTGTTCCTGCGAGGGTCCGGGTCAATGTGCCTTATGTCCTGATGCTGCTTGTCGTCACGCTGCTGTTCGGTTATCTTTGCTTCAGCTACCTGAAGGTGCAGGCCTCGATCAATGCTTCCATGAACCGCATTGCGAATATGGAAGAACAGCTTGCGGAAGCCCGTTCCGAGAATGCAGTAAGGGTGAATCGCCTGGAAGTTCAGATGGATCTGGACAAGGTGTTCCATATTGCCGTGGATGAGATGGGCATGGTTTATCCTGATGAAAATGAAGTGATTGAGTATACTGAGCAGATGAGGGAGTACGTGCGGCAGTATGAAAACATCCCGAAGAGCTGATAAGAGCCAACGCAAATTAACGGTCTACATGCGAAGAAAACTGGCGTTTACCTACATCGTGGTGGCGGCAGTTTTGTTTGCACTTGTCGTCTATTTGCTGGTGCTTATGCGCAATAACGGGGAAGAATATCAATTGAAGATCCTGTCGCAGCAGGGCTATGATTCCTCAGTCCTGGCTTTCCGCCGCGGCAATATCACAGACCGAAACGGTACAGTCTTAGCTTACAGCGAGGAGGTGTACAACCTGATCCTGGACCCTTCGGTCATTCTTTATACATCGAATGCGAAAAATCCTGAGCCGAACAGGCAGGCTACGGTCGATGCCCTGGTGAATGTCTTCGGATACGACCGGGCAGAGATCAATGCCTTGCTGGACGAGAAGCCGAAGAGCTCCTACGTGCGTTTTGCCAAACAGCTGAGCGCCGAGGAGGTCAACCGGTTTACGGAATATCAGACCGAATACAATACGGCCAAGGATGAAAAAAAGAAGAAGCTGCATAAGGATAAGGTGACAGGCGTCTGGTTTGAGACGGAATACCAGAGATCCTATCCGTACAATACACTCGCCTGCAACATACTTGGCTTCTCCGGAGCGGAGAGCAGCGAAGGCCACTGGGGGATCGAGGAATACTATAACGATTCCTTAAGCGGCATCAACGGACGCGTGTACAGCTACATCAATGCTGAGGGAGACTATGAGAGCGTCACTGAAGCAGCGGTGAGCGGCTACACCATTGTCAGCACCATCGATTATAACGTGCAGAAGGCAATCGAAGAGACCATTGCGCTCTACAAGGAAGAGCACGAATACAAAAATATCGGTGTACTGGTAATGGATCCGACAAGCGGAGAGATCCTCGGACTGGCGACTGACAAGGTCTACGATCCGAATAAGCCTATGGATTTTTCCTACATGATCAGTGACGAAGAACTGGAAGCCATGACCGACGAAGAGAAGAGTGCCTTCCAGAATGCGGTCTGGCGCAACTTTGCCGTCAACGACGCCTATACACCCGGCTCCGTTTCGAAGGAGCTCACGGTAGCCATGGCACTTGAGGAAAATGTCATAGACACGGACACGATGTTCATCTGCGACGGCGGAGAGACGGTTCAGGGAACAACGATCCACTGCAACCGGGTCAGCGGCCACGGGACTTTAAGTCTTACGGAATCCCTGATGATGTCCTGCAATGATGCCATGATGAATATTGCCAGCCGCCTGAATGTCCATACCATGCTGAAGTGGCAGCGCCAGTTCGGCCTTGGCAGCCGCACTGGCGTCGATCTTCCCGGCGAAGCGACAGGCATTCTGTTTAACGAGAGCAATATGAGCCTGGTAGACCTTGCCACCTGCTCTTTTGGTCAGGGCTATTCTTCCACCATGATCCAGATGGCCGCAGCTTACTGCTCCATTCTGAACGGCGGCTATTACTACACCCCGCGCATTGTCCGTCAGGTGCTGGATGAAAACGGCGGCGTGGTGAAAAATCTGCGTCCGGAGCTTGTCCGGACAACCGTCAGCGAGTCAACCTGTGAGTTCCTGAAGGAAGCCGCCTTTGAAACGGTTAACGGCGGTACTGCTGCTGCGGCAGCGTTAGCCGGCCACACAGTCGGCGGCAAAACCGGTACGGCGCAGAAGTATCCGATCGAAGAACACAATTATGTCATTTCCTTTATGGGCTTCACGCCTGTGGCAAACCCGAAGCTGCTGGTTTATGCCGTTGTGGACGAACCGGAGCATGAAGGCACAAATGTCTCTGCCCGGAGTGCAGTTGAGCTCGAACGGGACATTATGGCGAAGATTATTCCGTATCTTGGCATTCCCAAAGATACGGAGACAGAATAACAGAAACAAAAAGTCGAGGCATTTTCCATGAAGCAAGCCATCATCACCTTTGGCCTGGGGCTGATCCTGAGCACCATTTTTACGGCGCTGCTGATCCCCTTCCTGAAGAAGAACCACATCGGACAGAACATCCGCGAAGTCGGTCCGAAACACCAGCAGAAGGCCGGTACGCCCACGATGGGCGGCATGGCCTTTGTCCCCGCCATCATCCTGGCGGTTCTTCCGTTTATCGGAAAATATCCGGCAGTGATACCGGTTCTGGCTATGACATTTGGCTACGGACTCATTGGCATGCTGGATGACGGACTGAAGAAAAAACACGGTGTGAATGAAGGCCTGAAGGCCTGGCAGAAGTTCGGTCTGCAGCTGATCATGACGGCCTTTTTCTGCTGGTGGCGCATGACCCGGGTGGATAATCCCACGATGATCCGGATTCCCTTTGTACAGACGGAGGTCGATCTGGGCTGGCTGTATATCCCCCTGCTCTTCCTGGTGGTGTTGGGAACCGATAACGGCGTAAACCTGACCGACGGCATCGACGGCCTGTGCAGCAGCGTAACGGCAGTTGTGGCTCTGTTTTTTACGGCACTGTCCATTCTGTACGGAACCGGAACGGAACCCGTTACGGCCGCTGTCTGCGGTGCCCTTCTGGGCTTCCTGCTGTTCAATACGAACCCCGCACGCATCTTCATGGGCGATACCGGGTCGCTTGCCCTCGGCGGCTTTGTGGCCTCCATGGCACTCACCTTAAGACAGCCGTTCATGCTGCTTATCTGCGGTATTATCTACGTCTGCGAAACCTTGTCGGTGATGATCCAGGTGAGCTATTTCAAACTGACCCATGGAAAGCGCGTCTTCAAGATGACGCCGATCCATCACACTTTTGAATTCTACGGATGGTCAGAAGCAAGAATCGTGATCGTCTTTACCGTCATCACGGCATTCTTCTGTGCATTAGCCTATTTGGGAGCATAACAATGAAAGAAACATGGAATAAGGATATCCCGATCATGGTGGCCGGCGCCGGCCGGAGCGGCCTGAATGCCGTTCGTCTCCTGCAGAAAGCCGGTTATACCCCGGTTCTGTATGATGAAAATGCCGGCCTTGACAAGGCTTCGCTGATCCAGAAACTGGACGGAAATGAATGTGAAATTATTTTGGGCGAATTGACGCCTGAGGCTGCAGCCCGTATGCAGTTTTGTGCCTCAAGTCCCGGGATTCCGCTGACAAGACCCTTTGTCAAAGTGCTCAAAGAGGCTGGCGTCCCGATCATCAGTGAGATCGCGCTCGCGTATCATTTCCACAAAGGACGCCTGATCGCCGTGACCGGAACCAATGGCAAGACCACAACGACCGCCCTTGTCGGTCACATCCTGCGCGGATGCTTTGACAAGGTCTTTGTGCTTGGCAATATCGGACATGCCTGGTCAGAGGAGGTTCTGGAAACCAGCGACGATTCGATTACTGTCGTGGAAATGTCAAGCTTCCAGATGGAGTCACTGCCTGAAGTGGATCCCGAAGTTTCGATCATCACCAATATCACGCCGGACCACCTTGACCGTCACGGCTCGATGGAAAACTATGTTGACATCAAGATGAAGGTCACGCTTTCGCAGAAGGAAGACGAATACCTGATCCTGAACCGCGAATCAGCCTGGATGGAGAACGTTCCTTCCCGGACAAAGGCAAAAATCGTTTATTTCAGCAGCCAGCGCGAACTGAAGCAGGGGTGCTTCCTGAAAGACGGAGATATAATTCTCCGCTGGAAGGATGAGATGGAGGAAACGATCTGTTCGGCGGCCGACCTGCATCTGATCGGCAAATTCAATTATGAAAATGTCATGGGGGCAGTGCTGATCACCAAAGCGATCGGTGTACCGAATGACGTGATCCGCAGGCAGGTACTGAGCTTTACTGCCGTGCCGCACCGCATGGAGTTTGTCTGCAGCAAGGACGGCGTGGATTATTACAACGATTCCAAGGGAACCAACCCCGACTCCACGGTCAAGGCGCTTGAGATCATGACAAAGCCCACCGTATTGATTGCGGGCGGCTTTGATAAAGGCTCCGATTACACGGAAATGGTGCAGCTGTTCAAAGGCCGGGTCAAATATCTGATCCTGATGGGAGAGACGGCAAAGGCGATTGCTGCCTGCACAGACAAAATCTGCCCGGTGCCTTACAGCTTTGTCTCATCCATGGAAGAAGCGGTGGCTCTTGCGGAGGAAAAGGCTGAGCCGGGGGATACGGTCCTTTTGTCACCGGCCTGCGCCAGCTGGGATATGTACCCGAACTTTGAGATCCGGGGCGAACATTTTAAGAATCTGGTCAGAGAGGAATTATGAAAAAACGCCGGTCTGAAAACGGAATAAGATGGCTTTCGGGCTACGACTTCAGTCTGCTGTTTGTCGTCTTGTTTTTATGTGTTTTCGGACTGATCATGATCTACAGCGCCAGCTACTATACCGCAGAACTCAAGCTGCGAAACGGCATGTACTACTTCAGGCATCAGCTCATGCTGTACGGGATCAGTCTTGTTGTTGCCATTGTTGTCTCCCTGATTCCGCACAAGTTTTTCGCCTGGTTTGTGTGGCTCGGCTATGCGGCGGCTGTGGTCTGTATGATCCTGACCAATTTCACGAGTCTCGGGATCAATACCAACGGGCAGACGCGCTGGATGCGCGTGACGAAAAGCATTTCCTTCCAGCCGGCGGAACTGGTGAAGATCGCCGTTATCCTGATGACCGCTTACCTGATTCATCAGAACGCGAAGGAGATCAACCGCACAAAATGGCTGATTCTGATCATGGGGCTCTGTGCCGTTCCGGGATTTTTGGTCCTTAAAAACAATCTGAGCTCCGGCGTCATCATTCTGGCGATCCCTGTAGCCATGATCATGATGGTGAGTGATAAAAAGATCAGATGGATCGTTTTCTGGATCGGCCTCGGACTGGCCCTCGCCCTGATGATCACGATCAAGCTCCTGCCGCTTGATACGCTGATCGGGATCGGTGAGAAGATCGAAGAAACAGGCCTGCTGAAAGCCTATCAGCTGAAGCGGATCTATATCTGGAATAATCCGATGTACGATGCGCAGGGAGATGGCTATCAGGTCGTACAGGGACTGTATGCGATCGGCTCGGGGGGCGTGTTCGGCAAGGGACTTGGCGCTTCCACACAGAAGCTTGGCTTCGTGCCGGAATCCTCGAACGACATGATCTTCGCTATCCTCTGTGAGGAGTTGGGCCTGTTCGGCGCCATCGCTCTGATCGTGCTGTATCTGTTTATGCTGTACCGCATGATGCTGATTGCGGGCCGCAGCCGGGATCTTTTCGGGAGCATGCTGGTGATCGGCGTCATGGCGCATTTTGCGCTGCAGGTCATTCTCCACATCGGCGTGGTGAGCGGCGTTTTTCCCAATACCGGCGTGACCCTTCCCTTTGTCAGCTACGGCGGCACGGCGTCACTTTTCTACATGGGAGAGATCGGGATCGTCCTGTCCGTCGGCCGCGACAATCCGGAACTGGAGCTGGTAGAGGAGAAGGATGAGTCATGAAACGCTTTCTTGTTCTCTTTGCGGCAGTCCTTCTTCTGATGGGGATAGTGACCTGCATCCTGCCGATCAGGGACTTCGAGATCGAAGGGGAAAACAGCTATTATTCGCCGAATGAACTGAAGGAGAAGATCCTGGAAGGCAAAAGTGACAGAGCACTGATATATTTTCTTCAGGAGAAATTCACAAAACACCGCACGATTCCCTTCATCGAGAAATACACGGTCAGCTTCCGGGGATTCAGGCATGTCACGGCACAGGTTTACGAAAAAAAGGTGATCGGCTTTATGCGCTTCCAGCAGTACTACCTGTACTTCGACTGGGATGGGACACTGGTGGAAAGCAGTGAAATGCGGCTGCCGGGGATCTTTGAGGTGACCGGCTTTGACAACGATCATGCGGTGCTTGGAGACAAGCTGAAAGTGGCGGATCCGGACAGCTTCAGCAGCATTTTAACGATTACGCAGTTCCTGGACAGCAACAAGCTGATTTTGAACGGAGAAGAGGTGCTGCTCGCGGATTTGACGCAGCAGATTCACTTTTCTCAAGCAGGCGTATCCGTGATATTCGGTGACATCACGGTGCTGCTCGGATCAGGAAAAGATCTTGAAGCGAAGCTCTCCGTGATGTGTGACACACTTCCGGAATTATACGGAAGAAAGGGAACGCTGTACCTGGACAGCTACAAAAAAGGGGAGGCTCATCCCTCGTATATTTTCAAATAAAACTTAACAAAAAGCAATTTTCGGTATTGATTATTTCACCGAAATCAAATATACTGAACCTAAATTATGAATTTATGCAGAGCAGGGTCCGGGGAGTTGCAAACTCAGACTTTTTCTGCTTTTTAAGTCAGATCGGCATGTGGGAGGATTTACAGCAGTGTTAGAAATCAAAGTCAACGAGTCAGAAAGCGCAGCAAAAATTATCGTAGTAGGCGTCGGCGGTGCCGGCAATAATGCCGTGAACCGTATGATCGATACCAATACCGGCGGAGTGGAGTTTATCGCCATCAATACGGACCGTCAGGCCCTGCAGATGTGCAAAGCTCCCACAGCGATCCAGATCGGAGAAAAGCTGACCAAAGGTCTTGGCGCAGGCGCGAAGCCTGAAATTGGCGAAAAAGCAGCCGAAGAGAGCGAAGATGAGATCGCGAATGCCCTTCAGGGCGCCGATATGGTCTTCGTCACCTGCGGTATGGGCGGCGGTACCGGTACCGGTGCAGCTCCTGTTATTGCGCGTATTGCCAAAGGCATGGGCATTCTGACGGTTGGCGTTGTGACCAAGCCTTTCCGCTTTGAAGGCAAGGTCCGCATGCAGAATGCATTGAACGGTATTGAACGCCTTCGTGAAGGCGTTGATACGCTGATTGTAATCCCGAATGATAAGCTCCTGGAGATTGTTGACCGCCGCACCACGATGCCTGATGCTCTGAAGATGGCTGACGAAGTGCTGCAGCAGGCCGTCCAGGGAATTACCGACCTGATCAGTGTCCCGGCTCTAATCAACCTTGACTTTGCTGACGTGCAGACGGTTATGCAGGATAAGGGCATTGCCCATATCGGTATCGGCCGTGCCAAAGGCGATGACAAGGCGATCGAAGCGGTCAAGATGGCAGCGTCCAGCCCTCTGCTGGAGACCACCATTCTCGGGGCCTCTCATGTCATTATCAACGTATCCGGCGATATCGGCCTGATGGAGGTTTACGACGCCGCGAATTATATCACCGAGCTGGTTGGCGAAGATGCCAATATCATCTTCGGTGCCATGTATGATGACACGATCCAGGATGAAGTAACGATTACCGTTATCGCCACCGGCCTGGATGAACCGGACGGTTCCCAGGGTTCCAATATCTCCAAAACTTTCACGAACAGCAGCGGCCTGCTTGGCACCCGTCCTGCCGGCTTCAAGCCGAATGCGGCTCCGATCAGCACCGGCGAAGCCACCCAGGTGAACCCCGGACAGGGCTACAGCCGTTCACAGATCAAGGTTCCGGATTCCACGGTGCAGCGCCGTGAAATCAATGTGCCTGGTTTCCTGAAAAAGTAAATTGGTTTGATCTGTTCTTTGCAAAACAGGGCCCGGTGGATGATGACCGTGCCCTGTTTGCTTTCGAAAGAGGAAAGGAATGCTTATGGACCTTCTCATTGTGACCGGCATGAGCGGCGCGGGAAAGACCCGTGCCCTGCAGAATCTGGAAGACATGGGATATTACTGCGTGGACAATCTGCCGCCGCAGCTGATTCTTTATATGCTGGATACGGAGATCACTGCCAATATGCCGCATGAGAAGACTGCCGTTACCGTGGATATCCGTTCGGAAAAGCTTCTGGCCGGGATCGACCGCCTGATCGAGGGTCTGTCTGTTAAGGGGATCCGCACCCGAATTCTGTTTCTGGATGCATCGGACAACACACTGAAAAACCGCTATAAGGAAAGCCGCCGCCTGCATCCCCTGATTCAGCGCGGCGATGCAAAGGATCTTCCCGCAGCCCTGCATATGGAACGGGATCTTCTGGCGGGACTCCGTTCCTCGGCGGATATTGTGCTGGACACGAGCCGCCTCTCCTCCGGAGGACTGCGGCAGAAACTGATCGGGATATTCGGCAAAGAGGGCGGTGTCACCATGGCCATAGAGTTTGTGGCGTTTGGCTACAAATATGGCATCCTTGCCGATGCCGATATCGTCTTTGACGTCCGCTGCCTTCCGAATCCTTATTATGTCGATGAGCTCCGGCGCCTGACCGGTGAAGACAAAGTTGTCCGTGATTATGTACTGGGCAGCGAAGAAGGACAGACGCTGTATGGAAAAATAAAAGATCTGCTGGAATATTCGATCCCGCTCTACATAAAAGAGGGGAAAAGCCGCCTTGTTGTCGGCCTTGGCTGTACCGGCGGCCAGCACCGGTCTTTGGCCTTTGCTTCGGCATTAAAGGAATACTTTGCCGAAAGCTATCCCGGGGTTTCCCTTTCCATGCGGGACATGGAAGAGAACCGGCTTGAAATCTATGAAAGAAACGGAGGAATAACCTCATGAAAAAAATCTGTGCCCTCCTGCTGTCCTGCCTTTTGCTGCTGTCAGCCTGTTCCCTGCAGCCGGGGTCATCTGAGACAGGTACGCAGACGCCCGTGCAGACGGATGCGCCCGGAACAGGCAGCAACGAGTCTGTGACAGAGCCAAGCGTGGCACCGGAGCCGGTTCGAAAGGAATTGATCGTCTGGACATTCGGAACGGAAGAGGAACTGACCAAAAGCCTCTGCGCCCGCTTTATGATGGATAACCCGGCTATTGCAGAGACGTACAGCATTACCGTAAAACCTGTCAATGCGGAGGATCTGATCACCCGGGTAAGAGAGGCAACCGATACCAGCTACGCGGAGGGCGTTCTGCCGGATGTGGAAGCCATGCCGGATCTGTTTTTCTTCTATTCGGATGATTATGAAATGCTGCGGAAGATAAACCTGCTCGGGGCTGTGCCGGAAGAGATGGCGGCAAAGCTGGAGAAGACGGTAGATGCGGCAGCGCTGGCAGCAGCCAGCGATGAGGCAGGGCTTTATGCCTACCCTGCAGCGCTTGAGAACACCATGCTGCTGTATTATGACAAGAGTGTGATTTCGGAGATCAAGGATCTGGCGTCGGTCATCCGGCAGTGTGAGGAAAATGACCGCTGCTTCTATATGGGCACCGAGACGACGATGTTTCCGGCACTTCTGTTTTTAAGCTGCGGCCTGACCTATGATGCGGACATCCTGCCGGATGGCACGATTGCCTCAGTTAGCTGCGATTATTATACCGAAGCCGGGCTGCATGCGGCCAAGCTCATGCAGTCACTCATGTCCATGAAGGCTTTCCGGGGAATCGAGGGGAGCCCGGTCCTGAGCTTTGCCTATGACCAGGAGAAGGCCGGTGCGATCATTGCCGACAGCTGCCAGACGCAGGACCTGAAGGTGATGCTGCAGGATAACTACGGTGTTGCTGCACTTCCGACCATTCTTGACGGAAAAGAAGAACGGGCAGCTCTGACCCGCGGAACCTATACGATGATCGGCGTTTCCCCGAAGAAGGATGAAGCAGGCCTTGCGGTCTGCCACAAGCTTGCGGAATTCCTGACCTCGGATGAGGGCCAGCTGGACCGCTACAATACCGCCGGGACCCTGCCTGTTTCCACGTCTGTTCTGGCCGGCAAGGAGATCCGGAAAGACGAAACGGCATCCGCACTCATGGCGCAGATGCCGAATGTGATCCGTAAGGTCAAAACCTCAGAGGGGTATGTGGAGGCGATGAACCGCTTTACTTCGCAGCTGATAAAGGGCGGCAGCGAGATCAAGACGGCGAGACTGCAGCAGCTTTTAGATGAATTGTCCGCCTATCTTATGGCTGACGGAGCGGTAAAAGTGCCGGCTTCACCATCAACGAATAATTAGTATGATACAGAACCATGCCGGGCTTGTATAAGCCCGGTTTTTTGATTTCCTTCTTCCGGGTGTAATCCACTTCAACCTTTTCATCACGCGGGGCGGAAGAGTACCAGGCCGCAAGTGCAGCGGCCTCTTCATAGCACCTGTCGGGAAGCTCCCGGCCGTCCGCCTTGACGACAACATGGGAACCGGGCATCCCCTTGACGTGGAACCACCAGTCGCTGCCTGAGGCGAGTTTGAAGGTGACCTCTTCATTCTGCAGGTTGTTTTTGCCGACATAGATCACAAAACCGTCGGAGGAAATAAACTGCAGGGGCTGTCCTGCCTTAGGCACTTTTTCTTTCTTTCCGGCGTTTCTGTTCTTTCGGATCCATCCGGTTTCCGCAAGTTCTGCCTTGATCCCGATCAGATCTGCTTCCGATTCGGCTCTTGAAAGATGGGCGGAAACCGAGCGCAGATAGGATAGGTCAGCCTGTGTCTCGGCAAGCTGCTCCGTGGTGGCTTCAAAGGTGCGCTTCAGTTTCTGATAGCGTTCAAAGTATTTCTGGGCATTCTCGGCCGCTGTCAGGGTACCGTCGAGGGGGACGGTGACCTCTTTCCCGCTCGTCCAGTCGGAACAAACAAGTGCCGTATCACCTGGAGCGGCCTGCCAGCCGTAGGCCTTGAGGAGCTCGCCGTACAACCTGAGCTTATCCCTCTTTTCCGTGTCTTTTAGCTGCTTTTGCTGCAAATCCAGCTTTTTGGACGTTCGCTCAAGTGCCAGCTGAACAATGTGCCGCAGGTCGGCGGAGCGCTGCTTGATCCGTGTGGATGCACTTTTTTCGGCAAAAAACGCTTCCATGGTTTCGCTGATACTGTCGTAGGCGCGGCATTCCTCCTGCCTGTAAATCAATAGCGGCACGGCAGAGAATTCGATCTGCTTTCCCCTGTGCAGATAAATGCAGGGCGAGAAGTTTTCCGCTTTGACGGGAGCAAGGATCTGCGTCAGCGCTGCATAGAGGCGCAGGCGGTCTTCCCGGCCAAGCTCTGCAGCACATTCTGCTCCGTCAAACCCGGCCGTTTTGACGACTTCTCTTGCCATAAGAGGACTGAAGCCGGTGAAGCATTCACTCACGGCCTTTTCCACAGGAATATGTTTATCATCGAACAGCGGAAGAAAGGCTTCTTCACTCATCTCGAGCGGATCTGTCTTATGCATGGTGTTCGGCAGGAAATAAGGGCGTCCCGGCAGAACTTCCCTGACAGAGCTGATGAAGGAAGGCACACGCCGGATCGCGTCCAGGATCCGGTCCTGATCGTCGACAAGGATCAGGTTGCTGTATTTGCCCATCAGTTCCAGAATCAGTGCCTTCCTGCAGAGATCCCCTAATTCGTTCAGATGCTCGATCTCGATGCGGAGTACACGCTCAAGTCCCGGTTGGGAGATGCCGGTGATGCGGCCGCCCTGGAGATGCTTTCTAAGCAGCATCAGAAAGCCCGGTGCTGTCATGGGACTGGGCTTGTTCGCTGAGGTCAGATAGACGAGAGGGAGAGAGGGATCTGCAGAGAGCAGAAGACGCTGCTGCGTGCTGCTTTTTATGGTCAGCAGTATCTCGTGAGCCTCCGGTTCGGCGATACGTGTAATGCGGCCGCCAAGACATTTTGTTCGGATTTCATGGGCTAATGCAGCCAGTGTTATGCCATCAAGTGCCATAAGCACCTCCTTTGGCTTTCGTAATCTAAGGAAACAGGAGGAAAAAAATCATAAACCGAGGCGCGATTTCTTGACTTTCCTCCTGCATGCATTATAATGGAAAATGTATGTTTTGCAAACAGGAAATAATCTTTTCACTATATGCAGGAGGAATACAAATGGCAAGACAAAGAAAAACAATGGACGGCAACACCGCAGCTTCGCATGTGTCTTATGCGTTCTCGGATGTTGCGGCCATCTACCCTATTACCCCTTCGTCTCCGATGGCGGAAGTCGCGGATTCGTGGGCAACTGACGGAAGAAAGAATATCTTCGGCCAGCCCGTCAAGATCATGGAGATGCAGTCCGAAGGCGGTGCCGCCGGCGCCGTGCACGGCTCTCTGGTATCCGGTGCTCTGACGACGACCTATACGGCGTCCCAGGGTCTGCTGTTAATGATCCCGAACATGTACAAGATCGC
>DJYD01000033.1:0-19010 GCA_002449955.1 Lachnospiraceae bacterium UBA6987 | reverse complement strand
ACATGTACAAGATCGCCGGCGAGATGCTGCCCTGTGTCATCGATGTGGCCGCCCGTACCTTGGCGACTCATGCCCTTTGCATCTTCGGCGACCATTCCGATATCTACGCCTGCCGTCAGACCGGCTTTGCCATGCTCTGCGAATCCAACGTGCAGGAAGTCATGGACCTGACCGCCGTGGCGCACCTGGCTGCCATCAAGGGCCGTGTCCCGGTGCTGAACTTCTTTGACGGCTTCCGTACTTCGCACGAGCTGCAGAAGATCGAAGTCTGGGATTATGAGGACCTTGCCGACATGCTCGATATGGATGCCGTCCAGGCGTTCCGCAACGGCGCCCTTAACCCCGAACATCCTTGCCAGATGGGCTCCGCGCAGAACCCGGACATCTTCTTCCAGGTCCGCGAGGCGGCTAACAAGGCTTATGAAGCCTTCCCTGCCGTAGTGGAAGAATATATGAACAAGGTCAATGCCAAGCTCGGCACGGACTACAAGCTCTTCAACTATCACGGTGCACCCGATGCGGAACATGTGATCGTGGCGATGGGCTCCGTCTGCGATACGATCGACGAGACCATCGATTACCTGACCGCCCGCGGCGAAAAGGTCGGCGTGGTCAAGGTCCGCCTGTACCGTCCGTTCAGCCAGAAGCATCTGCTGGCGGTCATGCCCGAGACCGTGAAGACCATCAGCGTTCTCGACCGCACCAAGGAACCCGGCGCCATGGGCGAACCGCTTTACATGGACGTGATCGCGGCGCTCCGCGGAACGCAGTTCCACAACGTGAAGGTCCAGCACGGCCGCTACGGTCTGGGCTCCAAGGACACCACGCCGGGCCAGATCGTTGCCGTTTACCGCAACGAGACCAAGGAAGAGTTCACGATCGGCATCGAAGACGACGTGACCGGCCTGTCCCTGCCTGTTCTGGAAGATCCGAACACTCAGCCGGCTTCCACGATCAGCTGCAAGTTCTGGGGCCTCGGCGCGGACGGCACCGTCGGTGCGAACAAGAATTCCATCAAGATCATCGGCGACCACACGGATATGTTCGTGCAGGCCTACTTCGAATATGACTCCAAGAAATCCGGCGGCCTGACCATTTCGCACCTGCGCTTCGGCCACGCCCCCATTAAGTCCACCTACTACATTAGCAAGGCAAACTTCGTGGCCTGCCACAATCCTTCCTACGTCCGTAAGTACAATATGGTCCAGGAAGTCGTGGACGGCGGCAGCTTCCTGTTGAACTGCCCTTGGGATATGGAAGGGCTCGAAGAGCATCTGCCCGGCCAGATGAAGCGCTATATTGCGGAGCATAACATCAACCTGTATACCATCGATGCGATCAAGCTCGGCCAGGAGATCGGCCTCGGCGGACGTGTGAACACCATCCTGCAGGCTGCCTTCTTCGTGATCAGCGGCGTCATTCCGCAGGAAGATGCCATCCGCTACATGAAGGATGCGGCGACCAAGTCCTACCTGAAGAAGGGCGAGGACGTGGTGAAGATGAACCACGACGGCATCGACGCCGGCGCAAAGGCCTTCCACAAGGTCGAAGTCCCCGCTTCCTGGAAGGATGCGAAGGACGAACCGCTCTTCGAACTGGCTGAAGGAAGCCGCGAAGATGTTGTTAGCTTCGTCAACAGCATCCAGAAGCCCGTCAATGCACATGACGGCCACAACCTGCCCGTTTCCACCTTCCTGCCTTACGCGAACGGTGCAACGCCTTCCGGCGCGGCCGCCTTTGAAAAGCGCGGCGTTGCCGTGAACATCCCCGTCTGGGATCCCGCGAAGTGCATCCAGTGCAACTTCTGCTCCTACGTCTGCCCGCACGCGGTCATCCGCCCTGTCGCGCTGAACGAAGAAGACGTGAAGAACGCTCCCGAAGGCATGCCGATGAAGGATCTCATGCAGATGCCCGGCTACAAGTTCTCCATGACCGTGTCCGCTCTGGACTGCATGGACTGCGGCTCCTGTGTGAACGTGTGCCCTGCCCCCGGCAAGGCCATAACCATGCAGCCGATGGAAGAGCACAAGGACTGCCAGAAGTACTTCGATTTCGGCGTCAGCCTGCCTGAGAAGCCCGAAGTCATTGAGAAATACAAGATCAGCACCGTCAAGGGCAGCCAGTTCAAGCAGCCGTTACTGGAATTCTCCGGCGCCTGCGCGGGCTGCGGCGAAGCGCCTTATGCGAAGCTGATCACTCAGCTGTTCGGCGACCGCATGTATATCGCGAACGCCACGGGCTGCACCTCCATCTGGGGCAACTCTTCGCCGTCCACGCCTTATACGGTCAACAAGGAAGGCAGAGGCCCGGCTTGGGACAACTCCCTGTTCGAAGACAACGCGGAATTCGGTCTCGGCATGGAACTCGGCCAGTCCACGCTGCGTGCGGGTCTTGCGAAGAGACTGCAGGCCGTGTGCGAACGCACCGAAAGCGAAGAGCTGAAGGCGGCCATCACCGAATTCTTCGACACCTATGACGACAGCGCAGCCAACAGCGCGGCAACGAAGAAGCTCGTTGCGGCTCTGGATGCTCAGAACGGCTGCTGCGAAGACGTGAAGTTCCTGCTGCAGAACAAGGAATTCCTGGGCAAGAAGTCCCAGTGGATCTTCGGCGGCGACGGCTGGGCCTATGATATCGGCTTCGGCGGCCTTGACCACGCGATCGCTTCCGGACGCGACATCAACATCATGGTCTTCGATACCGAAGTGTATTCCAACACCGGCGGACAGTCCTCCAAGGCGACCAACGTGGGCGCCGTGGCGCAGTTCGCTGCCGGCGGCAAGGAAGTGAAGCAGAAGGATCTGGCGCAGATCGCCATGAGCTACGGCTACGTCTACGTGGCGCAGATCGCCATGGGCGCCGACTACAACCAGACCGTCAAAGCTCTGACCGAGGCGGAAAGCTATCACGGCCCGTCCATCATCATCGCGTACGCGCCCTGCATCACTCACGGCATCAAGGCCGGCATGAGCAAGGCTCAGACCGAAGAGAAGAACGCGGTCCAGGCCGGTTACTGGCACCTGTTCCGCTTCGACCCCCGCAAGGAACAGCCGTTCCAGCTCGACAGCAAGGCGCCTACCGGAGATTACAAGACCTTCCTGATGGGCGAGAGCCGTTACACCTCGCTCAACCTGAAGAATCCGGAACGCGCCGCGATGCTGTTCGACAAGGCAGCCGGCCTCGCGAAGGAAAAATACGAACACCTGCTGAAACTGCAGGAAGTCTACGGCAAATAAAGCCGCCGCAGAAAAAAGCCGCCGCATGGTTATTCATGCGGCGGCTTTTCATATTGGCCGGGAGGATTCTTTCTTTACGGAACAGCAAAACTGCGGTAGAATAACGGAGGAACAGCTGTGCTGGTCTGTCATCATACAGGAAAGCAGGATATACCATGAAGATCACGATCCTTTGTGTCGGACGGATCAAGGAAAGCTATTTTAACGATGCAGTTCGGGAATATATGAAGCGTCTGACCCGCTATGCAAAGCCGGAAATCATCGAGGTTGAAGATGAGAAGACACCGGACAGGGCTTCTGTAACGGAAAATGAAGCGATCAAGACAAAGGAAGGCGCAAAACTGCTTGCGCGGCTTCCGGAAGATGCCTATGTGATCGCCTTGGCTATTGACGGAAAAGCACCTGATTCTGTAGAACTCGCACAAAAAATCGAAGCGCTTGCCGGTTCCGGGAAAAGCCACCTGTGCTTTGTGATCGGCGGATCGCTCGGCCTTTCCGGAGAAGTCCTGAGACGGGCTGATGAACGCCTGAGTTTTTCCCGTATGACCTTCCCGCACCAGCTGATGCGGGTGATTCTGCTGGAACAGATTTATCGATCCTTCCGCATTATTCGCGGAGAACCTTACCATAAATAGAGGCTGCCATGATCCGAATCCATGACCTGAGCATTCCTCCGCTGCCTGAAAGTGAGAGGAGAGTATTGCTGGAAAAGAAGATCCGCCGCTTTGCCGGCGGCATTTTGCCGTCCTGGAAGATCGCCAGACGATCTGTCGATGCACGAAAAAAGGAAGAGATCCGCTACATTTATACCGTTGATCTGGAGGAAATGGGAGAAAAGAAAGAGGCCGCGCTGTTAAAACGTGCGAGAGGCTTTAAGGCGGAACAGATAAAGATCGAAGACTACCGGCTTCCGGAGGCGGGTCAGGAAGTGCTTGCGGAAAGACCTCTGATCATCGGCGCAGGTCCTGCCGGTCTTTTTGCTGCCTGGATGTTGGCGACGGCCGGGTATCAGCCGCTGCTTCTGGAACAGGGGGCCCCGGCTGAGGAACGCGATAAGGACGTGCAGGCTTTCTGGGCAGGCGGTGCGCTTAAGCCCTGGTCAAACGTACAGTTCGGAGAAGGCGGTGCGGGGACATTTTCCGATGGGAAACTGGCAACCGGTATCCGTGATCCCGAAGGCCGCATTCGGGAAGTGCTGCGTATCTTTGCGGACTGCGGGGCAGATCCCTCCATTTGCTATGATGCGAAGCCCCATATCGGGACTGACTGCCTGAAAAATGTGGTGAGAATGATGCGGCAGCAGATCACGGAAAAAGGAGGAAGCTTCCTGTTTCACACGAGACTGACCGGGATACGCACGGAACAGGGACGCCTGAAGGCTGCCTGCACGGAGAATACGGTGACGGGAGAAAAAAGAGAGATCCCGGCGGAAGCGATGATCCTTGCCATCGGTCACAGCGCCCGCGAAACCTTCCTGATGCTGCATGAAGCCGGCGTGGAAATGCTGCCCAAGGGCTTTGCCGTAGGGGTCAGAATCGAGCATCCCCAGAGCCTGATCAACCGGATCCAGTATGGAACGGAAAATCCGGAGAACCTTCCGCCGGCAGATTATAAGCTCACGGCCAAAGTGGAAGAGGGAAGGAGCGTTTATTCCTTCTGTATGTGTCCCGGCGGGCAGGTCGTCAATGCTTCCTCGGAAGAGGGCAGGCTGTGTGTGAACGGGATGAGTGCCCATGCACGGGACGGGAGGAATGCCAATGCGGCGTTGGTTGTGCAGGTAGAGCCGGCAGATTTTGAAGAAGGCGATCTGTTTGCGGGTATGCGCTTTCAGCGAGCCTGTGAAGAAGCGGCCTGGAAGCTTTGCCGGGGGAAGGTCCCCGTCCAGCGCTGGGCGGAATTTGCAGGAAAAGGAAAGACGGAAGGCGCAGAGGAAAGCTTTGCAGCGGCGCCTGCAGCAAGTCTGGTGACGGGAGCGGATGCGCCCAGGCCGGATATCTGCGGCGCGTGGGAGATGGCCGATCTGTCATCGGTACTGCCGCCTTTTATCCGAAATGCGCTGCTTCAGGCCATGCCGCAGTTTGACAGGAAAATGCCCGGCTATGCGGGGCCGGAGGCGCTTGTGGAAGGCTTTGAAGGCAGGACATCCTCACCGCTTCGCATCCCCCGCGATGCGGGAGGAGAAAGCAGCATCCGCGGCATCTGGCCTGCCGGAGAAGGTGCCGGCTATGCCGGAGGGATCACCAGCGCGGCGGTGGACGGAATCAAAGCTGCCGAGCAGATCATCAGACGGTTTGCCGTGCCGAAATAAACCACCTGAGAAATCAAAAGAAGTGCTGCACCGGGACTTTAGATAAGTCCATGTGCAGCACTTCTTGTCAGATGGGGCAGCTTTACGCTGTCTGAACTTTTTTCTCGATTTCGTGCTGAATAAAAGGCAGAACTTCTTCCCGTCTGATATTCAGGACATAGGCAAATTCTTCGTAGAGGACAGATTCGGCTTCCTTCAGGAAGTTCTCATCGGCAGCATGCATTTTGTGGCCGCTGTCTATCAGATTTTCCCGGTGTTCATAGAGGGTCTTGATCAGGCGGATTACTTTTCTGTGGTCGCCGCTTTTGATGATGCGGGCGTATTCCTCTTTGCGCGCAGACTCCTTTTCGATCCAGATGGTTTCTTCTTCAGTCATGCAGTGAATGGCGGAGATGATCTCATCGCGGGTTAAAACCGGTCGAAGCTTCGCCATGGTTTTTTCATTGTCTGTCGGCAGAAAGAGGATAGTGTCGCGGCGGCATACCGGATGCAATTCGTAAAATAACCGCTTGGACCCAAACATGTTCTTTTCGACGATCGCCGTAATGGTGCAGACTCCGTCCGCTCCATACAGGACCGTTTCGTTTACGTCATACATGGCTTGCTCCTTTCATATCGTAATCGTTTACAATATAGCATTCTTTTGGCAAAAATGCAAGCTAAAAATGATGCACAATGTTGCAGAATTACATTTTATACGCTTATTTTTGCAAAAAATACCTGTTTTGTCGATTGTTAAGAAACGGTATTTTTTAAAAAATTGTGGAAAAAATCGGAAAAAGGGATATAATATTTGTCTGTTCAGCCGCCGGGTCATTTGGTAGACCCTTTGAAAAGGCGGCATACTATGCGAATCATCGAGGATAATATGAAAAAAATAATTGTAGCTGTCCTTCTGACCATCTGTCTTTTCCTGTCTGCCTGCGGCGGGGATATTGAAAAGGCATCTTCTGCGCCGTCGCAGCCTGATGCCTCTGTCACGGAAAATGCCCCTGCGGACAGCAGTGCGGCATCTTCTGCGAATGCCGAAACAGCGGATACGACTGTTTTTGCGGGGGAGGATGTCTATGTGGGCGGACGGGATGCCATCGGTGAGAACGGTGTGGTCGCCACCGGCCGTGAAGATGCGACGCAGATCGGAATCGATATTCTGAAGGCCGGCGGCAATGCGGTTGATGCCGCTGTGGCGATAGGCTTTGCTCTCGGCGTCTCCGAACAGCAGTCCTCCGGAATCGGCGGCGGCGGATTTATGATCGTGCGTTTTGCGGAAACGGGGGAAATTGTCTTCATCGATTTCCGTGACGTATCCGGAGCGGCGGCGAGTCTTGATCATTATGAGGTCCTGGAAAACGGATTGGTAAAGGACCAGGCCAATAAGATCGGCGCGCTGTCCATAGCCGTGCCGGGAGAAGTGAAGGGCATGCTGTATGCCCTGGACACCTATGGCACCATGGACAGACAGACGGTCATGCAGCCTGCCATCGATATGGCGGAGAACGGTTTTGTCGCTTCTCACATCACAAGCAGGGACATCAAGGACGCGTATCCGCAGATCTCCATGTTTGATTCGACAGCTGCCATCTATCTGGATCCCGACTGGGTGGCATGGGAAGCCGGTTCTGTCATCAAGAACCCGGACCTTGCCCATACGCTTCGTCTGATCGCGGAGCAGGGCGAAGAGGTCTTTTATAAAGGCGAGATCGCGGAAAAGATCGTAAAAGCGGTGCAGGCCGAGGGCGGCTACCTGACTATGGAAGATTTTGCGAACTACGAAATCAATGTGACCGAGCCCGTACACGGCACTTACCGCGGGTACGATATTTATTCCTCGAATCTGCCTTCATCGGGCGGTACGATTATCATTGAAATGCTGAATATCCTGGAAAATACCGACGTGGCCTCGTTGGATCCCGAAAGTGCGGCCTATTTCCATCTGCTGTCTGAAGTGATGAAGCTTGGGTTTGCCGACCGCAGTGCCTATATGGGTGACCCCAAATATGTTGACGTGCCGATGAGCGGTCTGATCAGCAAGGAATATGCCGCGGCGCAGGCTGCGAGGATCGATAGGACAAAGGCGGGAGAATACGCGGCAGGTGATCCCTGGGGCTTTGAGTCGGAGTCAACGACCTCCTATTCCATCGTGGATAAGGCTGGCAATATGGTCACCGTCACCAAGACCGTGGATGCCACCTTTGCCTCAGGTCTTGTGGCGGAGGGAACAGGCATCCTGCTGAATGATACCCTGGTGGATTTTTCTCTTGATCCGGAAAGCCCCAATGTGCTTGCTGCTAACAAGCGTCCGCTCAGTTCCATGAGCCCTACGCTTGTTCTGAAGGACGGAAAGCCGGTCCTGGCGCTCGGTGCACCGGGGACAACGCGGATCATCACCGGCGTGATGCAGGTGATCTCCAAAGTGATCGATCACGGCATGGATATTCAGGACGCCATTGATGCCGTGCGGATGCACGATGATTTCGGGACGCTGATCCTGGAGAAAAGAGTGCCAGACAGTGTGATCGCGGAGCTTGAGGCTATGGGACATAAAATGAATGTGGGAGAAGAGTGGTTTACCTTCCCCTGCGTGCAGGCCTGTGAAAGAAAGGCGGATGGCACGTTAAAGGGCGCGGCTGACCCCCGCCGGGACGGCAAAGCCATGGGGTATTGAGGCGCAGCCTGCTTTATTGTTGACAAAGAAGACTTCTTTATGTATTTTATGCATAGGATGAACGAGGAGGTGACAGCGTGCAGGTCATAGCCGGAAAAGCCAGAAGACTGCTTTTAAAATCCATACCGGGGACGGATACCCGCCCGACACAGAACCGGATCAAGGAGACGCTGTTCAATATCATTCAGAACGAAGTGCCGGGCAGCCGCTTTTTAGACCTTTTTGCGGGAACCGGGGCAATCGGGATAGAGGCCCTGTCCCGGGATGCGGAACGGGCTGTTTTTGTGGACAATTCCCGCAGAGCGGTATCCTGCATCCGCGAGAATCTGCAGCATACGCGTCTGGAGACACAGGCAACGGTATATGAATCGGATGCCCTGGCTGCGATAAGACGTCTTGCCCTGCAGGGGGCGCGCTTCGATATCATCTTTCTTGACCCGCCCTATGACGCCGACCTGGAGATGCCGGTCCTCCGCGCTCTGGATAAGGCCGGGATCCTGGCGGATAACGGACTGATCATTGTGGAGATGAGACGCAGGAAGGAACTGGAAGGCGTGGAAGAGACGGGCTTTGCCGTTACCCGCGTGAAGGATTATAAAAACAACTGCCATATCTTCCTGAAGCGGAAGGAGGAGATATAAGATGGCGACGGAAGAACGCATCGGTTTTTACCCGGGAAGCTTTGACCCGATCACACTCGGGCATCTGGATATCATTCGCCGTGCAGCGCCCCTGTTTGATAAACTATATATCGGCGCTTTGGTGAATTTGCAGAAAAAAACATTGTTTTCTGCAGAAGAACGTGTTAAAATGATAGAACGTGTGACCAAAGATATTCCCAATGTGGAGGTTATCTCGTTTTCCGGCCTGTTAGTCGACTGCTGCCGGAAATATCACGCGTTTACCCTGGTCCGCGGCATTCGCGGTGTAACCGATTTCGATTACGAGATGCAGCTTGCGCAGGGTTATCGGGCACTGGATAAGCGCATTGACACAGTCTTTCTGTTTGCCGATCCGTCTGTTTCCTATGTGAGCTCGAGCTCGGCCAGACAGCTGGCGGAGTACGGCGGTGATCTTGAGAAGTTCCTGCCAGAGGAACTGATCGTGCCGGTCAGAAATAAATTTTCAGCAAAGTAACTGTAATGGGACCGCAAGGTCGGGAAGGAAATACTATGAGCAGAATTGAACAAATCATCAATGAAATGGAAGAATATCTGGATGGCTGCAAAGCTCAGGCATTCTCCAACAGCAAGCGGATTGTCGTGGAGAAAGACGTGATCGATGATATGCTTGTGGAACTGCGCATGCGGACTCCCGAGGAGATCAAAAAATATCAGAAAATCATCGCCAACAAGGATGAAATCCTGAGTGAAGCCAAGAAGACGGCAGAGAATACCATCTACGAGGCAAGCAAGCAGAAAGAGGAGATGGTCAGCCAGAGTGAGATCATGCGTGAGGCCTATGCACAGGCGCAGCAGCTGATGCTGGATACAGAGGCGAAAGCCCAGAAGCTGGTGAATGACGCTACAGTGGAAGCCGATGAGATCCGCCAGAACGCGATGAATTATACGGATTCCCTGCTGTCCGGTCTCCAGGATTTCCTGGCGCATTCCATGGACAGCATGCAGTCTCGCTTCGGTGCATTTTATAACCAGATGAATGCCAGTTATCAGGTCGTGACAGCCAATCGCGAAGAGCTTCGCAGTAAAGTTTCCGATACGGATGAAAGCGGTGCCCCTGACGCCGGAGAGTCCGATGGCGATAATGGTGAGGAATAAGACAGTAAGGGGGAACGGAAAACCGTTCCCCCTTATCAGTTCCGGAAAAGGTGCGGTATGATCGGGCTTGAACGTGTGCGGGGAGTGATTTTCGATCTGGACGGGACACTGCTCGATTCCATGCATATGTGGCGGGAGATCGACAAGGCCTATCTGGTCAAGCATGGCCAGACGCTGCCGGAGGACCTGCAGCAGTGCATTGCCGGACTCAGTGTTACGGATACCGCCCGTTATTTTAAGCAGCGATTTGGCCTTGCGGACAGTACCGATGAGATCATTGCGGACTGGAATGCGATGGCGCGGGAGGAATACCTTTATCATCTGCCCTTAAAGCCGGGAGCGGAAGCCCTGGTCAGAAGCTTTGCCGGGAGAGGTTTTAAGCTTGGCATAGCCACGACCAATTACCGGAACCTGACAGAAGGCTGTCTTGCGCGCCACGGGCTGCTCGATCTGTTTTCAGCAGTTGTTACCTCTGCGGATATCCGCAGGGGGAAGCCGGACCCGGAGATTTTTCTGAAGGCGGCTGAGCTGATGGGGATCGCTCCGGAAGCCTGCCTCGTATTTGAAGATATGCCGGAAGGGATTCTTGCGGGCAAACGGGCCGGCATGCAGACCGTTGCCATGTACGATGCAGCGTCACAGACGCGTGATGAAGAAAAACGTTCCCTTGCGGATGATTATGCGGAATCTCCGGAGGCATGGCAAAAGAATAATCTGATTACAGCAATCCGGATATCGGAGGAAGAAAATGTCAATCTTTAAAAACCCGAATTATAAAGGCTCCTATGAATATCTCGCCGCCCGCAGGCGTCAGTACATCGCCTATGCGGCTCTCTGTGCGCTGCTTGTTATAGGTTTTTTCCTTCTGGGCTGGTTTTTGACGCATTCCCGGAGAAATCTGTTTATTCTGCCTGCGTTAATGTGCGTGATTCCCTTTGCCAATTTTGTGGCGGCGTATATTGCCATGTCGTCCGGCGCCGTGTATCTGAGCAGTGAAAAAAGAGCGCTTGTGCAGCGCTTTGAAGATGCCGGCATGCTCTATTATCATCTGATGTATTGCGATGAAAAGGGAAAGCGTCAGTTTATGGACTGCGTGGTTTTTTATCAGGGCGGCATCGTGGCCTATTGCTCCAAGCTGAAAGCGGAGCGGAAAGCCGATATTGAAACGGACTGCATCACAAGAATGAAAAAGAAAGCGGTTTCAAGACGCCTGAAGATTTACACGGACTGGGATGAATTTGCCGCCCGCATTGCCGGAATCGAGGCTGTAGTGCCGGAGGAAGATGCCAAAATGGTGGAACGGCTGGAGGAACAGTTCCTGAATCTGTGCCTGTAACGCCGTTTTGCCGGGGACAGATAAGGAGAGCTCATGCAAAAGATCATTGTCGCAGCGCCGGATGCCGGGCAGCGTCTGGATAAATTTCTGCAGAAATTCCTGAGGGAGGCCGAAAAAGGATTCCTCTATAAGATGCTACGCAAGAAAAATATTACATTAAACGGCGGCAGAGCGGACGGCAGCGAAAAACTGTCCGCAGGGGACGAGATCTGCTTCTTCTTTTCCAATGAAACCTTTGAAAAATTCCGCGGGCAGAATGCCGTGGCCGGCCCGGTAAGGACCCTGAGCGGAACGGAAAAGCTTGCTGTGGTATTTGAGGATGAGCATGTCCTGTTTGCGGACAAGCCGGCAGGGATGCTGACGCAGAAGGCAAAAGCGGAGGACATTTCTCTTTGCGACCACATTGCGGCCTACCTTGCCGCAGGAGGAAAAAACAGCGCGCTTACCTTTTCCGTGGGAACGGCAAACCGCCTGGACCGCAACACAAGCGGGCTTGTAGCAGCAGGCAAAACACTTGCCGGGCAGCAGCTTTTAACGGCTCTGCTTCGGGAAAGACGAATTGAAAAATACTACTGGTGCATCGTCTGCGGCCGCATCACGGCGCCGCTGCATTTAAAGCAGTACTATCTGAAGGATACTGCGACAAACACCGCGCAGTTAATGGATGCACCGGCAGAGGGGGCGCAGGAGGCAGAATTGATGGTCTATCCTCTGGCCGTGCTTGCGGAGGAACACACTCTGCTCAAAGTACACCTGATCACAGGTCGTACGCACCAGATCCGGGCACAGCTTGCCGCGGCAGGGCATCCGGTCCTGGGGGATGGAAAATACGGCAATAAACGTCTGAACCAGGCGTTTACGGACCGTACCGGCTATGCCTTAAGGCATCAGCTTCTGCATGCACGGGAAATGTTTATTCCGGGGCCGGAAGCTGACGAGATAACGAAGCTCGGGCTTTCGGAAACGGCAGCAGAAGAATGGCGTAGGCTTTCCGGCAAGACGGTCACCGCGCCGCTTCCGGCCAGTTTTAAGACCTGCCTTCGATATCTGGGAGGTGAAGCCTATGTCCGGTAGTCACGGCCTGCGCGGTTCCACCCTCGAGGCATTAGTGAATATAGCCATAAAGAGGTACCGGGAAGATGGTCTTGCCCTGATTCAGAAGATCCCTACGCCGATTACACCCGTGGAGATAGAGCAGGAGACAAGGCATATTACCCTTGCCTATTTTGATCAGAAAAGCACGGTGGACTATATCGGCGTCGTGCAGGGGATTCCGGTCTGTTTTGATGCGAAGGAAAGCAAGATCGATACCTTCCCTCTTGCCAATGTCCACGAGCATCAGATGCTGTTTATGGAGGATTTTGAAAAGCAGGACGGCATTGCCTTTTTTGTTCTGCTGCTTACCCACCGGGATGAGCTGTTTTATATTCCCTACCGCAGCATGAAATACTTCTGGGACAGGGCCCAGTCCGGCGGCCGGAAAAGCTTCACGTACGGAGAGCTGGATCAGGACTGGCGCATTTTTCCGGGAGCGGGGAATCCGGTTCCCTTCCTGAAACTGCTGCAGAAAGATATGGATGAACGCGGGTAGAAAAGGAGAACTGCATGCGAAAGCAGGCACTGAGCGATGAAATACTGATGCGTGTCGAGAAGCCGGCCCGCTATGTGGGCGGCGAGCTGAACGCTGTCATGAAGGATAAAGACAAGGTGAGCATCCGTTTTGCCATGTGCTTCCCGGATGTCTATGAGATCGGAATGTCTTACCTCGGCATTCAGATCCTCTATGACCTGTTCAACCGGAGGGAAGATACCTGGTGTGAGCGGGTCTATTCCCCGTGGCCGGATCTGGATACGATCCTGCGGGATAAGAAGATCCCGCTTTTTGCGCTGGAATCCCAGGACCCCTTAAAGGACTTTGATTTCCTCGGCTTTACGCTGCAGTATGAAATGGGGTACACGAATATCCTGCAGGTGCTGGATCTTGCGGGCATCCCGCTGCTTTCCGAAAGACGCGGCGAAGAGGACCCGGTCGTGATCGGCGGGGGACCCTGCTCCTATAATCCGGAACCGCTTGCGGATTTCTTCGATCTCTTCTATATGGGGGAAGGCGAGGTCAGTTATAACCGGCTGCTGGATCTGTACAAGGCCAACAAAGCAGCCGGCGGAAGCCGTAAGGACTTCCTGAAAAAAGCAGCCGGTGTTCCCGGCATTTATGTGCCCTGCCTGTATGAGGCTTCGTATCATGAGGATGGGACCCTTGCTGCTTTCAGACCGCTATGCGATGAAGCGCCGGAAAAGATTAAACGCGTGATCGTGAAGGATCTGAACGATACCGTCTATCCGGAAAAGCTGATCGTGCCGTATGTCCGCTCCTTCCAGGACCGCGTCACGCTTGAAGTCATGCG
This sequence comes from Lachnospiraceae bacterium UBA6987, assembly GCA_002449955.1. Lineage (GTDB taxonomy): Bacteria > Bacillota > Clostridia > Lachnospirales > Lachnospiraceae > UBA6987. Next base: position 5,282 of record DJYD01000033.1, on the reverse strand, counting down.
GGGCTGCATCCGCGGCTGCCGCTTCTGCCAGGCCGGTATGGTGTACCGTCCGCTTCGAGAGCGGGATGCGGACTGGCTGAAAGCGCAGGCGGAAAAAATGCTGCGGGCAAGCGGCTACGATGAGATCACGCTTAGTTCCTTAAGCACCAGCGATTATACGGGCCTTCCGGTATTGACCGACTACCTGATCGGAGAATGCCGGGATCAGCACATCAATATTTCCCTGCCGAGTCTGCGTATCGATGCCTTCTCCCTCGATGTGATGAGTAAGGTGCAGGATATTCGGAAAAGCAGTCTGACCTTCGCGCCGGAAGCGGGAACGCAGCGCATGCGTGACGTGATCAACAAGGGCATTACCGAAGAGGATATTTTCCGGGGCGCGGCAGAGGCTTTCCACGGCGGATGGAATAAAGTAAAGCTTTACTTTATGCTGGGACTGCCGACGGAGACTGACGAAGATGCAAAGGGGATCCCCGATCTGTGTGAACGTCTGTCGGAACTGTACTTTGCCGAGATTCCGAAAGAGCAGAGAAACGGCCGTGTGCAGATCTCGGCAAGTTCCTCCTTTTTCGTGCCGAAACCTTTCACCCCCTTCCAGTGGGCTTCGATGCTGCCGCGCGAGGAATATCTGCGGCGGGCTTATTTGGTCAAGGATACGATGCGGGCGCAGAAAAACAATAAGTCCCTGCATTACGAGTATCATGATGCCGAAGTGACCCTGCTCGAGGGCATTCTTGCCCGCGGGGACAGGAAGGTGGGGAAGGCGATCCTGCGTGCCTATGAGCTTGGCTGCATGTTCGATGCCTGGAGTGAAAAATGCCGCTATGACCTCTGGCTGCAGGCCTTTGCCGAGACAGGGATCGATCCGGATTTCTATACGCTCAGGGAAAGAGGAGAAGATGAACTGTTCCCCTGGGACCATATTGATATCGGTGTGACGAAGGCTTTCCTGCGCCGTGAATGGAACAGGGCTATGGCAGGCGTGGTGACGCCGAACTGCAGGGAGGCCTGCAGCGGCTGCGGCGCAGCTTCCTACGGCTGCGGGATCTGCAGACAGCCCCGGAACGTGCAGGAGGTGAAGGCATGAACATCCGCATCCGTTTCGGAAAAGAAGGCATGATGCGCTATATCGGACACCTTGACGTACTCAGGACCTTCCAGAAGATTTTCAGACGCGCAGGGATCCCCATGCAGTATTCAAAAGGCTACAGTCCGCACCCCATCATGAGCTTTGCTCTGCCGCTCGGCCTCGGCCTTTCGAGTGAGGGGGAATACCTGGATGCAGCTGTGGAAGACGGTGCTGAGCCTGCGGCTATGCTGGCGGCGCTTAAAGAGGCTACTGCCGAAGAACTGCCGGTCTATGCCCTGCGCGTTCTGCCGGAAAAGACAGAAAATGCAATGGCTGCCGTCGGCGGCGCCATTTACCGGGTGGATCTTCCTGCAGAGATGCCTGTAAAAAGCGCAGAAACGGCCCTTAAAGCCATTCTGGACAGGGAATCGATAATTCTTCCCAAAAAAACGAAAACGCGTGAAATTGAGCTGGATATACGGCCGATGATCTTCTGGGCCAATCTTTGTGACGGAGCGGTCACGATGGCGCTTGCCGCCGGAAGCCGTGCCAATCTGCCGCCGGAAATGCTGCTGGATCTGTTTGCCAAAGAAAGCGGGGTATCTTCGGAGCAGCTGAAATGGCAGATCCGCCGCATGGATCTTCTGGATCATGAGGGCAGGTCCCTCGGCAGCCTTGGGGAGGAGACCGGATGGGAAAGCTGATCATAACGCCTTTGGCAGGGGGGATTCTGACCGCCTTTCATGACGGCGGCAGACTGTGTCAGCTTGACTGGAACAAGATGGATGAAGAACCGCGCTGCGGCGATATCTACCGGGCTAAAATAAGCAGTGTGAACCGCAATATTCAGGCTGCTTTCGCAGGACTCGGCGGGCAGAACGGATATCTGCAGCTCGGAGAAAATGACAAGATCAAAACAGGCGACGAGCTGACGCTTCAGGTCAGCAAGGAAGCCGTTAAGACGAAGCTTCCGGTGATGACGAGACAGCTATCTTTTCCGGGCAAGTATTTGGTTTTTCTTCCTGGCGGAAGGGGTCTTCACCTGTCGCATAAGCTGGAACAGAATGCGGTGCCGGAACAGTTGACGAAGGCTTTGCTTGCCCTTTCGGAAAACTGCGGCATTATCCTGCGGACGAATGCGGCCCAGGCGGAGCCGGAAGAGATCCTCAGAGAAGCAGGACGCCTGCAGAAGCTGACGGAAGAGATAACGGTAAGAGCAGCGCACAGCGTCTGCCCGGCCAGATTGTACCGGGACGACGAACCCTGGCTTGCAAGCCTCCGTGACAGGAATGCCGCGGAGATAGAAGAAATCCTGACCGATGATAAAGTCCTTTACGAGAAGGCAGAAGGCTGGCTGCGTATGCGGCAGCCGGAGGATTTAAAAAAGCTGAGATTTTATGCAGATCAACAGCTCAGTCTTAACGCTCTCTACTCGCTGGAGAAGGCTTTGGAGAAGGCTTTGGAAAAGCGTGTCTGGCTGAAAAGCGGGGGCTATCTTGTCATCGAACCGACGGAAGCTATGACGGTTATCGATGTCAATACCGGAAAAAACGAGGGGCATAAAAGCTTCGAGGAGACGATCTTCCAAACGAATCTGGAGGCGGCGGAGGAAATTGCCGTGCAGCTCTGTCTGCGGGGGATAAGCGGGAGCATCATTATCGATTTTATCAACATGAGAGAAGAGGAACACCGGAAGATGCTCCTTGAAAGACTGGAATCATGCGTCCGTACGGATCCGGTTCATACGGAAGTCCTGGACATGACAAAACTTGGACTCGTGGAAATGACGCGGGAAAAACGGACAGCTCCGCTTGCCCGAAAGCTGGCGGCAGCAGGATTATGAGACAATCTATGACCATAAAGGTGCACGGCACTTGCACGGTGCGTCGCTTTATGGTATATTGAATATGCAGCTAACGGTGCTTCCTTCATTTGTCAGATAAGTGCCGTAATTTCGCTCAGGGCAGCTAATCGGGTTTACTTCTCATCTTGAAGGCGGCGCAAGCCGCTTAACGCAATCCGGTAATACGCCCTGATTTTTTTACCCGGAGGCAGACATGAAAGAGATCTACAAGCAGTATCTTTTCGGTGCACACATGCTGGTCAATGAGACCGGTCCGGATCCGCATGCGTTTGAAACGGCCTTTTCTCTGGCAAACCTGTTTGGGATCCGCCTGAAATCCGGCGCAGAGTTAGCGGAAGCAGAGATGATCCGATTTGCCGGTGAGCAGCTGGGCGTGGATGTGCCGGACCCGTTCTACCGGACTTTCCCGGCCGGCGTGCGCGCGCTTTCCCCGGATCAGCTTCTGTTTGACCAGCTCGTGCATTATACGATGACGTATGGTTTTGGCGATTTTTCCCGTCCGGGGCATTCCCTCTGGGAGACGGATTTTGAACGCCTGGCCTTTAAAGAAAATGCGGAGATCCGGGATTTTTCCGTGGTGACTGAGGCGGAAGCCGCGCAGCGGATAGACGAGGCGGTAAAAGGCTTCTGTGCTGCCACCAGACCCTTGGATGCACAGAAGTTTGCACTGGTCAGCCAGTATATCGCAGACAAGGGAAAAGAAGGTCTCTCCTTTGCCTCGCAGGATCTGCAGATCCGGCTGCTTATGGCAACGCGGGATATGGACTTTGCAAAAGACCTGCATTTGAACGATATCCTGAAGCTTACGGAACGCATGTGGTTTGAGGTGTATGGCAAGGACAATCCGAAAAAGCTGAATCTGAAAAATAAAGACAGAAAATTCCTTGCCCGCCTGATCAAAGACAGACTTGCGGCTTCTTCCGATTTCATCGACTGCTATGAGCGGCAGGCCCGCTGGGCAGGACTGCTGCACCACATTCATTTTAAGGCGGAAACAGAGAAGGAACAGATTTTCTGTCAGGCTATGCGGAGCGGAAAAAACCATTCCGTCTGGTCAGGCTATGAGAAACAGCTGGCTGCCGGAGATGCGAATGCAGCGGCGGCCTACCTGGGTAAGGAAAAGGGCAGCGGAGCTGTGATCAGACAGATGAATACGCTGCTTTCCCGCGGAGCAGATGCCGAGGCGCTGCTGCCTTACCTGAAACGCTGTGGTTCCGTGCTGCTGATTCAGCTGTTAATGAAGTATGCCGCGGGGCCGGATGACGGAGCAAGGAGCTTTACCTTCCTGCGTTTCGGACTGCTGCGGTCTCATCAGGAGACGGAAGAAGAGAAGAGCCGCCGCCGCACACGGATTCCGGAACAGATCCGGAGTCACCTTGCCGCCTGCATCAGAAATGAGCTGGAGCGCCGCTACAAAGGCAGACTCGGCAAGGTATACATCGATGAGGCGATGAAAAAGATCGCTCTGCCGGTCAGCGAAAGCAGTTCGCAGGGCGGCTTCGGTGTCCTCCCGAAAGGGTCGCGCATTCCGCTGCCGGAAGGAAAGAAGATCCGGGCATTCACTTACTGGGAGAAGGTGGATGACGTCGATTTAAGTGTGATCGGTCTGGACGCAGAGGACAGGCAGATTGAGTTTTCCTGGCGGACAATGGCCGGCGAGCAGTCGGATGCGATCACCTACTCCGGGGATGAGACTTCCGGCTATCAAGGCGGTTCGGAGTTCTTTGATATCGAGATGGAGGCATTTCGCGCGCGTTATCCTTCTGTGAAGTATATGATCTTCTGTGACAATGTCTTTACTTATGGCATGCGTTTTGCGGACTGCGTCTGCCGGGCGGGGTATATGATGCGGGACAAAGAGGATTCCGGAGAAATTTTTGAGCCGAAGACGGTCAGTTCATCCTATACCGTCAACTGCCTGAGCTCATTTGCCTATCTCTTTGGATTTGACCTGGAACGAAATGAATTTGTCTGGCTGAACAGTGCGGTCCACAGCCGGGAACAGGTGGCGGGGGAAACCGATCTTGCCCTGTTAAAACCGCTGTTTGCTGCAGCGGATACTTTAAATGTCTATGATCTGTTCCGCATGCTGGCTGCTGAAATCACAGAGAAGCCGGAAGAGGCGGAGATCGTTGTGTCTGATCAGGACGTGAAACTGCAGGCCGGTGCAGAGCAGATCCACAGCTGGGATACCGACCGTTTGCTGCAGCTTATGGAGAGCCGCTAAAGCCGGACGAAAAAAAGGCTGGAGATTTCTCTCGAAAAACGGTTGACAAATGATTTTCAAACGTGTATAGTTGTCAAGGCATCGAGGCGTGGCTCAGCTTGGTAGAGCGCTGCGTTCGGGAC
>DJYD01000040.1 GCA_002449955.1 Lachnospiraceae bacterium UBA6987 | reverse complement strand
TTTCCTTCCATCAGTCCCCGGCCGTCCAGAATGTTATCCTCCGGCGCATCAAAGGGCCCATTCATGGACGGACCCATGGCATAGTAAGTGACGCAATCCCAGCTGTAGGTGAGATACCAGGTATCCCCCATTCGGAACAGATCCGGACATTCCAGCATGTACTGTGCCTGAGGCGCAAAGAGAGGCCCTTCGAATGTCCATTGCTTCAGATCGGGGGAGGTATATTTCGCGATCACGCCGCCCAATGTGCCGTTCCTTGCCGCGATGAGCATCCAATAGCACTGATCCTCCTCCGCCCAGAACACCTCAGGATCACGAAAGTCATCCCTGGAGTATCCTTCCGGGCTGAAAAAAGTATCCTCCGGATGCTTTTCCCAGGTTTGTCGGTCCTCACTGGTGGCATGCATGACGCATTCCTTTCCCATGCCGCCGTTGCCGGTATCGTTATGGCCCGTGTAAAACAGATGGTACAGACCCTCCCGGTCACACATGACGGAACCGGTTCCCAGGGCAGGGTCAGGCTCTGACATGAGGCCGTAGCTGAGCATCATGCCATCGTCCACATAACCGCAGAAATCATCCGTTGTAAACCTGTAAATCGGATGATAGCCCTGGCCGTTGTGATCCGTGTCATACAGGTAATACAGCTCGATGTTGCCGTCCTCCGTCACAAAGGGCATGGTATCACCGACATAGGCATTCTCCGGCGCGGGATAGAGCTGATAATCCACCGGTACATAAATCTCACCGGAACTGCCCGCCAATACACGAGCAGCTGAAGCGAGCAGGGAAAGTACCACAAGCGCCGCTATTAGCGCACGTTTTGCTTTCATGATTCACGTCCCTTTCCGCTTACGGCAGATGAATGAAAGGACTGGATGCCGGAAAACAGATTCCCGGCGTCCAGTCTCCATTCTTTGATATCAGAATTTATATTCCTTGCACATCGGCGCATTGGCCTTGGAGGACGCTTCGTCGAACCAGATCAGATTGTTGCTGGTCTTTTTGTCGAACATCTGGATCAGCCTGGGGAGGGTGGTAAAGTTGATGGTTTTGCCCATCGAAACGTCCACCGTCAGATCCACGGTAGGAATCACCATGACGACCTCATCCGAATTGGAACGGGTGTGCAGGTTGACTTCGGTGCCCAGCATTTCAGATACTTCGATCAGCGCCGTCAGATCGCCTTCACCCACGGTGATGTGCTGGGGACGAATACCCGCCACGATGTCGCAGGGCTGCTGGCCGTTCTGCGTCAGGGCCTTCTGCTGGAAATCATCCAGTTTGAACTTTACGCCGCGAATTTCCGCATAATAAATGCCGTTTTCGAGCAGCAGCTTGCAATCATCGAAGAAGTTCATCACCGGCATGCCGATAAAGCCGGCTACAAACAGGTTCACAGGTTTGTTGAACACTTCCACCGGTGTGCCGATCTGATTGACATAGCCATCCTTCATAATGACAATGCGGTCGCCCAGGGTCATGGCTTCCGTCTGGTCATGGGTAACGTACATGAAGGTGGTATTGATGCGCTGGCGGAGCTTGATGATTTCAGCGCGCATCTGATTGCGCAGCTTGGCGTCCAGATTGGAGAGCGGCTCGTCCATCAAGAACACCTTGGGATCACGCACCATGGCGCGGCCGATCGCCACGCGCTGACGCTGGCCGCCGGACAGAGCCTTGGGTTTGCGTTCCAGGTACTGGGTGATGCCGAGGATCTGAGCGACTTCGCGGACTTTCTTGTCGATGACATCCTTCGGCGTTTTCTTCAGCTTCAGTGCGAAGGCCATGTTGTCATAAACGGACAGGTGCGGATACAGGGCGTAGTTCTGGAATACCATAGCGATGTCGCGGTCCTTCGGAGCGACGTCGTTGCACAACCGGCCGTCAATATACAGCTCGCCCTCGGAGATATCCTCCAGGCCGGCAACCATGCGCAGCGTGGTGGACTTTCCGCAGCCGGAAGGGCCGACCAGAACGATAAATTCCTTATCGGCGATCTCCAGATTCACATCATAAACCGCCAGAACATTGCCGTCATAGACCTTTTTCAGATTTTTCAGCACAACCTTAGACATAAACTCCTGCTCTGACAGCTGGGAAACCATCCAGGCTGTCTCGCGTCGCATACGCTGATGCGAACCGCATTACGACAGGTCTCCACACTGCCGCACCGCGAGCCTGCGGAACTTCTTCCTCCTTCTTGAATGTACGGAAAACCATTGCGTGGAGTGGCATCCCGTCATTGAAATGGGGTCGTATGGGTTTGTATCACAACCGGTTAGTGTTCGCTCAGTAACGTTTCTACCTGAGCGCGCTCCGGCATGGACCGGATCGCGCCTTTTTTTGTGGTAACCAGATAAGCCGCCGCGTTGGCGAAGCGGAGCATTCCTTTTAAATCCTCCCCGTTCAGGGAATCCAGACCATGCTCCAGGATAAAGTTCAGTACGCTGGCGCAGAAAGTATCTCCCGCGCCGGTAGTTTCGATGGTTCCGCCGAGCAGGAAGCCCGGTACGAATACTCGGTTTCCCCGAACATAAGCATAGCTGCCGCCCGGGCCGGCCGTCACATTAATCAGACGGATGCCGGGCCACTGTTTCCAGATAGCGTCAACACCCTTGTCAAAGTCGTCCGTTCCTGTCAGAAACTCAATCTCGTTATCAGAGATCTTCAGCACGTCGCACTGGGAAAGCCCCCAGGCCATCTGTTCCCTGGCTTCCTCCAGGCTGTTCCACAGCGGCGGGCGCAGGTTGGGGTCGAAGGAGATGATTGCATCTGCTTTTTTTGCTGTCAGCACTGCCGTCTTTGTCGCAGCGCGAACGTTTTCGTGCGTCATGGACAGGGTACCGAAGTGGAAGATTCTGGCACTGCGAATCATTTCCAGAGGCAGTTCATCTTCCCTCAGCATCATGTCCGCACCCGGATTGCGGTAGAATGAAAAATCGCGGTCTCCGTTGGGAAAAGTCTTTACGAACGCCAGTGTCGTGTGCACATCCCTGTCCATGAGGAGGGCGCTCATATCAATTCCTGCCTGCTCAGCCACTGTTTTCAGCTGCTGGCCGAACATATCTTCCCCTACTTTTCCAATGAACGCACAACTTTTGCCAAGTTTGCGCAGCATCGCCAGCACGTTGCACGGCGCTCCGCCAGGATTTGCTTCAAAGACAGGATTTCCCTGGCTGCTGATGCCGTTCTCGGTGAAATCAATCAACAGTTCGCCCAGGGCGACGACATCATAACGCTTCATGCTTCTTTTTCCTCGTCAAAGATCAGATCGTATTTTTCAACATCCATCCGCACCTCGCCGTCCGCCTCAAAGCTGATGACGTCGGCGGATTCATCGGTATGCAGGACAAAGCTTGCCACCTGCTCGCCGTCGTTCACGAACAATTCGAGGCTGTGACGGTCCAGGATACAGCGCAGCCGGATGCAGCCGTGTTTGGAATACACCGGGAACTCGCGTACATGCACGATATCAAACCGCAGGCCGCAGCGGGAGCGGTCTACCCGGACGATTCCCTGCTCAGGCTTATATCGGATGGTGGTTACATGCTCGCCATCCTTGGCCAGGTTCAGCTTGAAGGAACGGTACATGGTGCTGCCGTTGGCCGGACGCACATCCACCGTCAGATCGATCACCCTTCCCCTGATGCCTGTCAGGAAGGTTTCAGTGGACATAGGTACATTTTTGTAGCTGATCTTTTCACCGTAATAGTTCGCAAGTTCACGAACCGGCTGCTGAATCAGTCTGCCGTCCCGGATGCTCAGCTCCCTGGGAAGGGTCATCTGCCCGCAGATACGCATTCCCTTGGGATAACTTCTGGCTGTATCCCAGTTCTGCATCCAGGCAATCATAATCCTGCGGCCGTCCGGAGCAAGCAGGGTCTGAGGGGCGTAGAAGTCAATGCCATAGTCGATGGCATGGACGTTTTCGCGGATCAGATGCTTCTTTTCATCCGCCTCCCCGATCATACAGACGGTGCCGTTGCCAGCATGGAATTCAAGGCCGATCGGGCTCATCTCCTGGGGACTGACAAAGAGGACGTCTTTGCCTTCCAGCTTAAAGTAATCGGGACACTCCCACATCATGCCGTACTGGCCATGATTGGAGGCTGCGCGCCCGTAATACTTCCAGTGAAAAGCGTCGTCGCTGCGGAACAGGAGGATCGAGCCGCTTCCGTCTGCGGGGCGGTTGCCCGCTACAGCATAATAGCCGCTGTCTTCATGCCAGATCTTGGGATCCCGGAAGTCTTCAGAGCTTCCGCCCTTTGGAAGATCCTTCGCCGTCAGCACCGGGTTCTCCGCAATTTTCTCATAGTTGACACCGTCGCCCACAGCAAGGCACTGCGTCTGATAGGATTTTTGCGAGCCATCTTCCTGCGGTTCCTCGCGTACGCCTGTATACATCAGCAGCTGGCGTCCGTCGGGCAGTTCAATGGCGCTTCCGGAGAAACAGCCGTCTTTATCATAGGGCATGTCAGGCGCGAGCGCTACGGGCAGACGTTCCCACCGGATAAAATCCTTGGTCTTTACATGGCCCCAGTGCATGGGACCCCAGATCGGCTTATAAGGATAATACTGGAAGAACAGGTGGTATTCACCTTTGTAGACGGAGAATCCGTTTGGGTCGTTGATCCAGCCGATGCCGCCGGTGACATGAAACATCGGGCGCTCGTTCTGGGGCACATACGGGGTATACTGGGCCTCAAAGTCCCGCGCCTTCTTCAATGCCTCGCTCATCATATGTTTTTCCTTCCTGATGCGGTTTCGGTCGATCAAGGGGCTTTCCTCCCCTCATGCTGAGCATGAGGGGAAGAAAGCCAATGGGTTGATCGGATTATTCGGCAAAATAAGCGTCCAGGTATTTCTGATGGATCTCCAGGTACTTATCCAGACCATAGGCCTTCAGATCGTTCTGGAAACGATTCCAGTCAGCGTCGGTGAAGCCGTTCATGACCCAGTCGGATTTCGCAGTGTTGATGCACTTGCGCAGATCGGCGTTCAGGTTGGAGCACTCCTTATTGTCGTTGGCGTTCATGAACACGTTGGGATAGACATAGTCATTGTTCATGTCGGGAGTGTAGACGTCCTTGATCCAGTTGAGGCGGTAGGCGGCGTCATCGGGCAGAGTCACATACTTGCCGTAGTAGCTGTCCAGAATGGCCAGAGGGCCGTTTACGCTTTCCGCTTCACGGACTTCCACGGGAGAAGCATCGCCCAGAGGAGCATGGGTCAGCATGGGTTCGCCCTCGGCATTGGTGCCCATCACGAAGATATCGAAGTCGTCATTCTCGCCGTAGGTGCCCCAGTTGTT
>DJYD01000007.1:2699-2897 GCA_002449955.1 Lachnospiraceae bacterium UBA6987 | reverse complement strand
TGGTTCTGTCAGCTGGCAGTATTTTGCGCAGGATCTGAACAAGAATTATATTGCTCCGAATCTTCTGCAGACACTGAGACAGATCGAACAGGAGTTCGACACGATCATCGGCATCCCGAACGCGAACACGGACAAGCGGGAGCGTCTCATCGTGGATGAGGTCAATGCCAATAACGCCGAGACGACTTCCCGCGTCGG
>DJYD01000007.1:0-2639 GCA_002449955.1 Lachnospiraceae bacterium UBA6987 | reverse complement strand
CTCTGGATCCAAACGATCAACGAGGACCTTGAGAAGGTAAATAAAATGTTTGGTCTTAATCTGAAGGCCCGCTATGCTTTTAAAACGGAGGTGGTGAAAGATGATCAGAGCGACTCTTTCAATACTGGGGATCTATAATGTCAGACCGGACATCTTCGATAAATTCCATCTGCCGGCCGGCGTAGACCGTGATGTGCTGGAACCTGAGCTGCTTGCAGAGGTCGCGGAGCTGGAAAGCCTGTATACGGATCCTGACATCCTGAAGGACCTGATCGGAGCATGGAGCTCACGCAGGATGTACGCATGGACGAAGCTGCTTGCCACGACTAAATTCGAATATAATCCGATATGGAATAAAGACGGCGTGGTGAAAGAAACAGAAACCCGCGACCTGGACACGACCGGCAGCACGACTTCGAAAGCGGACAGCACTTCGGATAATACGCATTCGACCTATGGCTATAACTCCGGATCCGCACAGCCGGCTGATAAGGACCACGGCACGAGCAACGCGACCGGCTCGGGGACCAGCAAAGGATCCGAGGACGAGACGATCACCCGCACCCGCGTGGAACAGGGAAACATCGGCGTGACAACGACGCAGGCGATGATCCGGGAAGAACGAGACATTGCGGACTTTGATATTTATAATTATATTATCGGAGACTTCAAGTATCGTTTCTGCATTCGCGTATATTAAGGAGGTGCATGATGCCATTGCCCAAACCTAAGCCGTGGGCAACCGATATGCGGTCTTATTGGGCCGTTAATATTCCTACGGCTGTAAATGGTGTGGTTCCTCAATGGGACGCCATGAGAAACAAAGTGATTGAAGCATACCGGCTTGGGAAGCCTGTTACATATTTTGACGGTTCTCATATTTATTACATGGCCCTTTTGACTGCTACAAATTTTATATTTTACGGCAGGCTGATTCCAAACTATCCGGACAGCTCTCATGCAAGAATGTATCTTCAATATATCGACCGAAGCAGCGGAACCGTAACATGGCACGCAATAACATTATCCCAAACTGCTTTTGCATAAGGAGGTGTAAAATGGGATTTTTCAACAATTTTCCTTATACGAATTTCCACGAACTGAACCTAGACTGGCTCCTGAACCAGATGAAGGAGCTCGGGACCGCGTTCGAGGATTTCGTGAAAAGCAACAAACTGAAGTACGCGGACCCGATCACCTGGGATATCACGAAATCCTATAACCCGAATACGATCGTGGTGGACGGTAATACCGCGTATATCTCGCTGCAGCGCGTTCCGGCCGGCACTCCGATCACGGATACTGATTACTGGCTGGCAGCCTTCGATGCGTCCGGATATAACATCCTTGCGGGACAGGTGACCGCGCTTGATTCCCGGACTGACGCGCTGGAGGACGGAAGCGGGCTGCCCGATTACGTGAATTATCCTGCAAAGAAGTTTGCGAATTCCTATATCATCTGCTTTGGTGACTCGAATACCATGCCAAACCCGCCGAGCGGATATGGTAATTGGTTCGAAACAGTGAAAGCGTATCTTGCTCCTAAGGGCGGTAAATCCTACGGTGTCAGTGGTGCGACGATCCAGAACAACATCGGAAGCTACCCGACGATCAGCAACCAGATCGCCGGCGCAAATGACTACCCGGCGGATCAAGTCAGCCTGGTATTTCTGATGGGCGGAATCAATGATTTCCATTACGGCACTTATGACCAGGGTGCATTCGGAGCAGCGTGCAAAAACACGATTCAAGCGATCCATGCAAAATTCCCGAACGCGCTGATCGTTTCGATGATGGACTGCGGGCATCAGCTGCCGAATGGTCGCATGCTTCTTTATAATGAAGCGATGCAGCGCAATGTTACTATCATCGGTGCCGGTTATCAGTCGATCTTTGTTTCTATGGCGGATCTGAGCCTGCAAGCGAGCATCTGGGCCAACCAGAACCACTACAGCACAACCGGCGCTTATGCGATCGCTGCGCGTTTGATGAATGCGCTTTTCGGATCCGGTAACGGATATACGCCTGCACCCAGAAGGACCCGGACCAACTATACGTCCAGCTCGCAGGGGCTTAACGGAGCTTATGATTTCAGCGTAGACAGCATCACCACGATTGACCCGGTCAACCTTGTCCGACGCGATCACAGCCGGGTGTACTTCAAAACGACGTTTAACGGCGGAAGCGCTCCCGGTTCCGGTATCTGCAACCTTCCAGGCGTGTACGATCCCGGTTTCATCGAAACCGGCGCAAGTTATGTCCCGGTGATCATGCTGAAGAATGCTGCCGGCAGTTATACTAATGTGGCAGCTCTCACCAACGTGACCCCTAACCAGGCGGGAGACGGAGGTAATGATGAACCTGAGATCACCGTCAAGCTTCCATACTTTAACGATGAGACATGGACCGGCGCGCGCGGTTACCTTGAAATCGACTCCGTTATCACGATCAGTGACACGCAGGGCGGTAACTGATATCCCGAATATCGTTCTTAACAGGACCGGCTGTCATGTGATATGATGGCCGGTCTTTTATTATGCAGCGAGCCGGAGATCGCGGAGCGATCGTAGGCGAGCGGTGTTAGGTTACATAATTAGTTGAGGGAATTCAGATACATTTCAAGGGGGTTACATTACCAC
>DJYD01000034.1:14062-26724 GCA_002449955.1 Lachnospiraceae bacterium UBA6987 | reverse complement strand
CTCTTCATCCGCAAACCGATCCTCAGGGTAAAGCAGTATGTAAGACGGGCTCAGTTCAAGCAGAACATCAAGGCGGCAGAACCTCTGACAAAGAACGGTGGGGCGCGGCACCGTTGTGCGGTCTGCGGCCGTACGGAACTGGATGATCCCAGTCTGGAATTCCGCTATTGCAGCAAATGTGCCGGCGGCAGAGAATACTGCATGGAACATTTGTATACACATGTTCATGTGACGGAAGAAGAGAATAACTGATTGACAAACCCCCTCCTTATCGTGTACAGTGAAACAGGGAGATGACGCAAGTCGTTTTCCTGTTTTCATGTAAAAAACTTGCTGAAAACAGAAAACGGGGCTTGACAAGATCGGGAAAATATCATACGATAAGGACAATCGAACATGAGTTCGAACGGAGGAATCATGAATCACGAAGACAAATTAAGAGCATTGGAAACCGCCGTTGCTACGATCGAGAAGGATTACGGCAAGGGCTCTATCATGAGACTTGGCGATAATACTGCCATGAATATCGAAACCGTACCCACAGGCTCTATTTCCCTCGATCTTGCCCTCGGTCTCGGCGGTATCCCGCGCGGCCGTATCATTGAGATCTACGGTCCGGAATCCAGCGGCAAGACGACGCTTGCCCTGCACGTGATTGCCGAATCACAGAAGCTTGGCGGCATAGCCGGCTTTGTGGATGCGGAGCACGCCCTTGATCCGAAATATGCCAAGGCGATCGGCGTGGATATCGATAATCTCTATGTATCACAGCCGGACAACGGCGAACAGGCCCTGGAGATCGCGGAAACCATGGTCCGTTCAGGCGCTATGGATGTTGTTGTTATCGACTCTGTAGCGGCGCTTGTGCCGAAAGACGAAATTGACGGCGATATGGGTGACGCGCAGATGGGCAAGCAGGCGAGACTGATGAGCCAGGCCTGCCGGAAGCTGACAGCGGCGATCGGCCGCAGCGGCTGCGTCGTTATCTTCATCAATCAGCTGCGTGAAAAGGTCGGCGTCATGTTCGGCAACCCCGAAGTCACCACTGGCGGACGCGCACTGAAGTTCTACAGCTCGGTCCGTCTGGATGTGCGAAGAGTTGAATCCCTGAAACAGGGCGGTGAACTGATCGGTAACCACGTTCGTGTAAAGGTAGTCAAGAACAAGGTCGCCCCGCCCTTTAAGGAAGCGGAATTCGATATCATGTTCGGCACCGGTATTTCACGGGAGGGGGATATCCTGGATCTGGCCGCGAAGGTCGGCATCATTGAGAAAAGCGGTGCATGGTATTCATATCAGGGCAGCCGCATAGGACAGGGCCGTGACAACACGAAGCTCTATTTGAAATCCCATCCGGAAGTTCTTGAGGAGGTTGAAGGACTGGTACGGCAGCATTTCAATCTTCCGCAGACAGCAGGAAAGAAAGAAGAGTAAACACAGAAAGGCAGGGACGCTTAAGGGCGCTCTCTGCCTTTGATTGTTTTCATAAAGCATAAGCATAAGGAGAGTATCCCATGGCAAAGTACGTAATGGCATTAGATGCCGGAACAACCAGCAACCGCTGTATCCTTTTTGACGAAAACGGCGATATTTGCAGCATGGCACAACGCGAATTCACTCAGTTTTTCCCGCAGCCGGGCTGGGTGGAGCACGAAGCGGAGGAGATTTGGAACACGATGCTTCTTGTCGCACAGCAGGCTATGGCAAATATCGGGGCCGTCTGCACGGATATCGCGGCGATCGGGATCACTAACCAGCGGGAAACCACCATTCTGTGGGACAGAGAGACAGGAGAACCGGTGAGCCGCGCCATCGTCTGGCAGTGCCGCCGTACGGCTGATTTTACCGAGGAGCTGAAAAAGAGCCGCCCCGGCATCGTGGAGACTTTCCGGAACAAGACCGGCCTTGTGATTGATCCCTATTTTTCCGGTACAAAGATCCGCTGGATCCTTGACCATGTAGAGGGGGCCCGGGAAAAGGCAGAAGCCGGGAAACTTGCTTTCGGTACGGTCGACAGCTGGCTGATCTACAAGCTGACGAAAGGGAAAGTGCATGTCACTGACTATTCCAACGCTTCCCGGACACTGCTGTTTAATATCAATACACTGGAATGGGACAAGGAATTATGCGATATCCTCGGCGTGCCGATGAACATTCTACCGGAAGTAAAGCCGTCCAGCTGCATTTACGGGGAATCGGATCCGGAGCTGTTCGGCGGTCCGATCAAGATTGCCGGAGCGGCAGGGGATCAGCAGGCAGCTCTGTTCGGACAGACTTGCTTTAATCCCGGTGAAGCGAAGAACACCTACGGAACAGGCTGTTTCATGCTGATGAATATCGGTGATAAACCGATCTTTTCTGAAAACGGCCTGCTGACGACGATTGCCTGGGGCCTTGACGGGAAGGTGGAATACGCCCTTGAAGGCTCGGTTTATGTCGCCGGAGCAGCGATCCAGTGGCTCAGAGATGAGATGCGCTTAGTGGATACTGCGCCCGATTCCGAATATTTTGCGAGAAAAGTCCCGGATACGAATGGCTGCTATGTTGTGCCTGCATTTACTGGCTTGGGGGCTCCGTACTGGGATCCCTATGCAAGAGGCGCCATCGTCGGCTTGACAAGAGGCGTTAACCGCAATCATATCATCCGTGCCACGCTGGAATCACTGGCCTTCCAGACGAATGATGTTCTTCATGCGATGGAAAAAGATTCAGGCATCCATCTGTCGGCGCTCAAGGTGGATGGCGGCGCCTGCAAAAATGATTTCCTGATGCAATTCCAGGCGGATATTA
Organism: Lachnospiraceae bacterium UBA6987; assembly: GCA_002449955.1. Classification (GTDB taxonomy): domain Bacteria; phylum Bacillota; class Clostridia; order Lachnospirales; family Lachnospiraceae; genus UBA6987. Next base: position 23,934 of record DJYD01000034.1, on the reverse strand, counting down.
TCAATACCGTGGTCCGCCGTCCGAGTTGTGTCGAAACCACTGCGATGGGGGCGTCCTACCTTGCCGGGCTTGCCGTAGGCTTCTGGAAGAGCAAGGAGGATGTGATCCGGAACTGGAGAATCGACCGAGTCTTCGAGCCGCATATGGACGAAGAAAAGCGCCGGACCGAGCTTGAAGGCTGGGCCAAAGCCGTGGCAACGACCCATGGCTGGGCAAAATAGGCCTATAAACTGAAAAATAGTTAAAATTTTCTCAAAAAGGCCTTGATTTTTCCGCAATAGCACTTTATAATGCATGCGATGATTGTTTGATTGAGTTGAAAGAGTGGTCAAAAAACCACTCTTTCCGTTTTGTAAAGGGGTATTACATTGATTCGAAAAGAAGACTGCGAACGAAGAGCAGAAGAACTCCTCATCCCGATTTGCGAAGCAAACGGCTTTGAACTTGTGGATGTAGAGTACGTCAAGGAAGGCTCGACCAGATATCTTCGTGCCTATCTGGATAAGGCCGGCGGCATCAAGATCAATGACTGCGAGCTTGCGAGCCGCGCCTGGGAAGCTGAATTGGACAAGGCGGATTTTATTGATGACGCTTATACACTTGAGGTGAGTTCTCCGGGACTTTTGCGACCCTTTAAAAAGGACCGCGACTATACACGTAATATCGGGAACGAAATCGAGATCCATCTGTTTAAAGCAGATGCGGAGAAGAACAAGGAATATGTCGGTGTGTTAGATGCATTTGACGCCGACACAGTCACGATCGAACTTGAAGACGGCAATAAAAAATCGATTGCGCGCCGGGATATTTCTCTGGCCAGACCTTACATCGATTTTTCAGACTTTTGATAAAGGGATCAAACAACGGAGGAAACCGGAAAATGAACAAGGAACTCATTGATGCGTTAGCAGTACTTGAGAAGGAAAAGGATATCAGCCGCGAAGTCATTATGGAGGCAATTGAGAACTCTCTGCTCACGGCTTGCAAGAACCATTTTGGGAAAGCGGATAATATCCATGTGCATATGGACCGCGAGACCGGCGATTATGAAATGTATGCCGAGAAAACAGTTGTGGAAGAGGTATCCGATCCTGCTCTTGAGATTTCTTTAGAGGATGCCCGCAAAAAGAATTCCATGTATCAGCTGGGCGATACGATCCGCGAAGATATCAGGTCCGCAAGCTTTGGCCGTATTGCAACGCAGAATGCGAAGAACGTCATTCTGCAGAAGCTGCGTGAAGAGGAACGCAAATCGGTTTATGACCGTTATAATTCCCGTGAACACGAGGTTATCACCGGTGTTGTCCAGCGCCACATCGGCAAAAACATTAATATCAATCTGGGCAAAGCAGATGCAATCATGCCTGAAAATGAGCAGGTTAAATCCGAGAGCTACCGTCCTACCGAACGCATCAAGGTGCTGATCCTTGAAGTGAAGGACACGCCGAGAGGCCCGCATATTCTGGTAAGCCGTACGCATCCGGACCTGGTTAAGCGGCTCTTCGAGGCAGAAGTGGCCGAGATCCAGCAGGGGATTGTTGAGATTCGCGCCATTGCCCGTGAGGCGGGCTCCCGCACAAAGATGGCGGTCGTTTCCTATGATGAAGGCGTTGATCCCATCGGTGCCTGCGTCGGTCTTAACGGCGTGCGCGTCAATGCGGTGGTTGATGAACTGAATGGTGAGAAGATCGATATCATTCACTGGAGCGACAACTCTGCGGAGCTGATCGAAAATGCGCTTAGCCCGGCAAAGGTCATCTGTGTCCTTGCTGACGATGAAGAAAAAGAAGCCCTGGTCATTGTGCCTGACTTCCAGCTTTCGTTGGCAATCGGCAGAGCCGGTCAGAATGCAAGACTTGCGGCAAAACTTACCGGTTATAAGATCGATATCAAGAGCGAAACCGAGGCACGCGAATCCGGTCTGTTTGAAGAAATCGGTTATATTGATGATTACAGCAGCGACGCCGCTGAAGAAGAGGCTTATGTAGCCGAGGAGGAGGCGTAAAAAGCCGCATGAAGGAACGAAAGACACCTATGCGAAGCTGCATCGGCTGCCGCATGGAAAAGGAAAAAAAGGAGCTCATCCGCATCGTGCATACACCGGATGGTGAGTATCATGTAGATCCCGGCGGCAAGGCCGCGGGCAGAGGGGCTTACGTGTGCCGGAACAGTGCCTGCCTTGAGAAGGCTTTCCGTACAGAATCATTAAGCCGTTCCTTCAGGACCAAGGTCCCCAAAGAAGCACTTGATGTGCTGCTGACGGAGGTGAAAGATCTTGCCTGAGAAAAAGATCATGGGACTTGTCGGAATCGCAGAGAAAGCAGGCAAAACGGCCTCCGGAGGTTTTCTGGCAGAGCAGGCAATTAAGGCCGGGAAGGCATATTTGCTGATCATTGCCGATGACTCATCTGCCGGAACCAAGAAAAAACTAAACGACTTATGTACATCCAAAGGCTGTCCTGCTCTTTATTTCAGCAATAAACAGGATCTGGCCCATGCGATAGGAAAAGAGGAACGGTCCTGTGTAGCGATTCTGGACCGGGGACTGGCGGAGGCCATCAGCCAGGCAGCAGAAAGACTAAGCGGTAAGCAGGGAGAATAAAGCATGGAGAATGAAAAAAACATCAACACTAACGCTTCTGAAGACAGCGACAAACCTAAAAAGAAAAAATGGAGTGTAGTCTTTCATGCACAGAACAGCCAGCAGAACAGTCTGAAAGTTCGCCCTCAGGCACCTGCAGGTCAGAAAAAGACTGCAGCAGCATCCGGAACTTCCGCAAAAGCTCCGGCAAAGCCTGCTGCCCAGACACAGACTAAGCCCACAGGAACAAAGCCTGAGGAAAAACAAAAACCTGCGGAAAAACCGGCAGCAGAGACGGTTTCGGCATCTGTGGATGCGGCGGTGAAGACAGTATCTGTTGAAGAAACTGCTGCGGCCAAGGCACCCGCTAAAACGGTTAAAGCTGCGGCAAAAGAAGCCGATACCGCGAAAAAGACTGTGGATAAATCCGCTCCCGAGACAAAAGACGCGGCAAAAACCGTAAAAGCACCGAAGGCGGAAGGGGAAAAAGCCGACGATGCGGGGAAAGAAGCCGTCAAAAAGGCAGAATCTGCGCCGGCTGAAAAGCCTGCGGCAAAGGTGGAAAAACCGGCTGCGGAAGCGGCTGCTCCTGAACCGCCCAAGACGATTCGCCGCTTTGTCGATATGACAAAGGTCCGTCAGGCTGAACAGGAAGCAAAGGATCGTTCAGAGCGTCTGGCTCAGCAGCAAAAGGAGCGCCGCGAAGCCATGAAGAACGGCACCCGTACGGACAGCCGCCGCGGAAGCGGGACCCAGGGCGGGCAGAACCGTTTTGCTCAGGGCGGAAGAGGGACTTCTTCGCCGAATGCAAGCGGAGATAACAGAGCCTATCATTCAGGCAGCGGCAGCAGTTTCGGTCAGCGCCAGGGCGGTGGTTTCGGTCAGCGAAACGCTTCCGGAGCAGGCTATGCCAAGGATAAGGACGAAGATACCCGTACGAGAAGACCTGCCGGAACCGGCGCCGGAAGACCTTCCTCCGGCACACGCAGCAGCGGGGCTGACTTCGGCGGACTCGGCCTTTCCAAAAACGGCAAGAACACGAAACAAACCCGTTCCCAGCAGGGAGCTTCAAAAGCTTCGGGTTCCCGTTACAACAAAAATGATTCAGGTGAACTGCGCCGTCCCGGCGGAAAAACCGCCAAGGGCAAAGGCGTCAAGGATCTTGATCGTTTAGCCAAAGAAACCAGAAATGAGCCGAAGGAGCCGCAGATCAAGACGATCACGATTCCGGAAAAGCTCACATTAAAAGAGCTTGCAGAAGCAATGAAGATGCAGCCTGCGGCAATCATCAAGAAGCTGTTCCTGGAAGGCAAAGTATATACCGTCAACCAGGAGCTGGACTATGATACCGCCGCGGATATCGCACTTGGTTTTGATGTGATCGCCGAAGAGGAAGAAAAGATCGACGTCATCGCCGAACTGCTTAAGGATACGATCGAGGACGATGAAGCCGATATGGTTCCGAGACCTCCTGTGGTCTGCGTCATGGGCCATGTCGACCACGGCAAAACATCCCTGCTGGATGCGATCCGCAAGACCAACGTCACCACCGGTGAAGCAGGCGGAATTACCCAGCATATCGGTGCTTATATGGTCGAAATAAACGGCCGTAAGATCACCTTCCTGGATACGCCCGGCCACGAAGCCTTCACGGCCATGCGTATGCGCGGCGCGCAGGCAACCGATATTGCAATCCTTGTGGTTGCCGCTGATGACGGTGTTATGCCTCAGACGGTTGAAGCCATCAACCATGCCAAGGCAGCCGGTGTGGAAATCGTCGTTGCGATCAACAAGATCGACAAACCCGGTGCCAATATTGACAAGGTCAAAAAGGAACTGTCCGAATACGGCCTGATCGGTGAAGAATGGGGCGGCAGCAACGTCTTCGTACCTGTTTCGGCAAAGCGCGGCGACGGCATCGAGGATCTGCTGGAAATGGTCCTACTGGTTGCCGATGTGCTGGAACTGAAGGCCAATCCCAAGCGGAATGCCAGAGGTCTGGTGATCGAGGCGCAGCTTGATGCTTCCCGCGGACCTGTGGCAACGGTACTGATCCAGAAGGGTACGCTGCATATTGGCGACAATGTTGCCGCCGGCGGCTGCTACGGCAAGATCCGTGCCATGCTCAACGACAAGGGAGAACGTGTGAAGGAAGCCACGCCCGGCATGCCTGTCGAGCTGCTTGGTCTCTCCAGCGTTCCCAGTGCAGGTGAGGTCTTTATTTCCACAAAATCGGAAAAGGATGCCCGCAGCTATGCGGAAACCTTTATTGCCGAGGGACGCAAGAAGCTGCTTGAAGAAACCAGAAGCAAGCTGTCGCTTGATGATCTGTTCAGTCAGATCCAGAGCGGCAATATGAAGGAACTGAACCTGATCGTGAAGGCGGATGTACAGGGCAGCGTTGAAGCTGTGAAGACAAGCCTGCAGAAGCTTTCCAACGAACAGATCGCGGTCAAGGTTATCCACAGTGCTGCCGGCAACATCTCCGAGTCCGATGTGACCCTGGCCTCTGCGTCGAATGCCATTATCATCGGCTTTAACGTGAAGCCTGACGCGCAGGCCCGTTCCATCGCGGAGCAGGAGAAGGTGGATATCCGTCTGTACTCTGTCATTTATAAGGCGATCGAAGATGTTGAGGCGGCTATGCTCGGCATGCTTGAACCCGAATATGAAGAGCAGGTCATCGGACACGCTGTTGTGCGCCAGGTATTCAAAGCCTCCGGAATCGGCAACATTGCAGGCTGCTTTGTGCTTGACGGAAAACTGCAGCGCGGCTGCAAATGCCGTATCACCCGCGGCAAGGATCTGCTGTTTGACGGACCGCTTGCTTCCCTTAAGCGCTTTAAGGATGATGTCAAAGAGGTTGCTGCAGGCTATGAATGCGGCTTAGTCTTTGAAAAGTTCGGCGGCTTTGATGTCGATGACAATATCGAAGCATATGCGATGGTGGAACTGCCCCGCAAGCTGCCGACGCATAAGGATTGATATGAGAAAACACAGTGTAAAAAACGAGCGGATCAATGCGGAGATGCAGCGTGAGCTGTCCCGCATTCTTCGCGAAGAAGTCAAGGACCCCCGCATCCCCGTGATGATCAGTGTTACGGATGCACAGGTTGCCCCGGATCTCAAAACCTGCAAAGCCTATATCAGCGTGCTTGGCGATGAGAAGACGATTGAAGAGACCAAGGCGGCGCTGAAAAGCGCCGCGGGCTTCATTCGTCACGAGGTTGCGGTTAACTTAAATCTGAGACTGACTCCGGAAATAATTTTTATTATGGATCAGTCCATCGCTTACGGCTCTGAGATGTCGCAGAAGATCGATGAGGTCATGGCGGCGCAGAACGCAAAAATTGCCGAAATGGGCGAAGCTGTCGCTTCTGTTCCGGAAGAAGAGGAGTCTGCCTTTTGATGGACGGAGTCCTTATCGTCAATAAAGAAAAAGGGTACACTTCTTTTGACGTCGTCGCAAAGCTTCGCGGTGTGATCGGGCAGAAGAAGATCGGACATCTGGGGACGCTTGATCCGGAAGCGGAAGGCGTACTGCCGGTGTTGCTCGGCCGCGCAACAAAGCTGGCCGAGCTTCTTTCTGATAGAAGAAAAACGTACAGAACCGTGCTGTATCTTGGGGCGGAAACAGATACCCAGGATGCCTGCGGGAAGGTCCTTGCTCATCATCTGGTAGACTGCTCGGAAGCAGACATCCGGGAGGTGATTGCATCTTTCTCCGGGAAATCCTCCCAGCTGACTCCCATGTATTCTGCCCGTAAGGTGGACGGGAAGAAACTGATCGATCTTGCCAGAAGGGGAATAGAAACGAAGCGGCCGACTGCCGAGATCGAAATCGAATCCATAGAGATCCTGAATATTAAGCTGCCGCGGGTGAGCCTGCGCGTTCGCTGCTCCAAAGGGACCTATATCCGGACGCTTTGCCATGATATCGGACAAAAACTTGGCTGCGGCGGCATTATGGAAGAACTGGTCCGTGAAGAGTCCTCCGGCTTCACGCTTGACGAGGCGCTGCCGATCGGTGTGATCGAATCGATGAAATTTACCGGTTCTCTGTCTGCTGCGGTGCTCTCCATGCAGACGCTTTTGAGAGATTACCCGGAACGCAGGCTGAGATCCGCCTTTGACAGCGCAGCACTAAATGGGAACACCCTGAAAAAGGACAGTTTTGAGAAGTCTTTCCGGGATGAGGACGGTGATATCGTTCAGGTCCTTTGCTCTGACGGGGGACTTACCGGTCTTTATCGGCTGGAAGGGAATATTTATAAACCCTATATCATGCTTCTTCCGGACAATAAGGTGCAGTCCGTTCGGGAACCGCACCCTTCTGTGCTGTCTATCGGCAAATTCGATGGCATGCATGTCGGACACCAGAGGATCTTTCAGGAAATGGAGCGCCAGTCAGCGGCAGGACTCAAAAAAATCCTGTTTTCTTTCAGTGAAGATCCGCTCGCGATGCGGGCGGAAAAAGACAACTTGCTGTCCTCAGCCGAGAAAAAGAACTTGGCGGCACATTTTGGGATTGATCGACTGACGGATTGCCCTTTTACGGACGCCATCAGAAATATGCCTGCCGATGATTTCCTCGAAAATGTTCTAATCAGACAGCTGGGAATGCGCTCCATCGTGGTCGGACCGGACTGCAGTTTTGGCTATAAGCGGAGCGGCAATGCGGAATATCTGAAAAAACGCGCAGCCGAGCTAGGCTATATGGTGACAGTGATCCCGAAAGAACACAGAGCAGGCGCTGTTGTCAGCAGCACAAGGATCAGGGGACTGATTGCTGAAGGCCGGATGGAGGAAGCCGGAGAATGTCTTGGCTACTCTTACTTCTTTGATGTAAGGATAGGCTATGGTGAGCATATCGGAACCGCAATCGGTATCCCGACAGCGAATCAGAAGATCCCGCATGGCAAGCTTTGTCCGCCCTACGGTGTTTACATTTCACTGCTTGAGGTGGAAGGTCTATCCCTTCCCGCCATTACCAATATCGGCGTAAAGCCGACGGCCGGAGAGGGCTTCGGACCGGGTCTTGAGACACATGTTCTGGAGGGAGAGCATGACCTGTACGGCAGGAAGGCCCGCACCAAATTGCTGCATTTCCTTCGGCCCGAAATGCGTTTCAATGATATGGATTCCCTGAAAAAAGAGGTTGAAGCCAATATCATGCAGGCAAAATCGTGGTTTATGCAGCATCCGGATCTGTTCTGATACTGTCAGGAAAAAGTGCTTTACATTTTTCTGCAGATATGGTATAAATACGCAGTGCGCCTTTGCTTAGCTTCTGGAAACTCCGACCGGAGCCCGGCAAAAGGTAAGATTACTTGAGGAGGCTGTCATATGACCAGCAAAGAAAGAAAAGCCGAGATCATCAAGGAATTCGGCAAGAATGAACAGGACACCGGTTCGCCCGCTGTCCAGATCGCTTTACTTACGGAACGCATTCGCGAACTGACTGAACACCTGAAGGTGAATCCGAAGGATCATCATTCCCGTCGCGGTCTGTTCATGCTCGTCGGCCAGCGCCGCGGCATGCTTGACTATGTGATGAAGAACGATATCGAAGAATATCGTGCGCTCATCAGCAAGCTTGGTATTCGTAAGTAAGACGAATTTAAAACAGGGTGGAGATATCCACCCTGTTTTTCAAAGATTAAAGCAGCAGATGCTATTCGAGACTTCAAATACAGGTATATCTAAGATGTGCCCGTATTTGTGGTTTCGAACATCTGCCGCGGAAGAATAAGGAGAGACTATGTACAAGACCTATTCCATGGAACTGGCCGGCCGCACCTTGAGCGTCGATATCGGACGTGTTGCTGCCCAGGCTAACGGCGCTGCATTCATGCACTACGGCGATACCGTTGTGCTTTCGACGGCAACGGCCTCCGATGCTCCGCGCGACGGCATCGATTTCTTCCCGCTTACGGTTGAATACGAAGAGAAAATGTATTCCGTAGGCAAAATTCCCGGCGGCTTCAACAAGCGCGAAGGCAAAGCCAGTGAACATGCTACGCTGGCAAGCCGCGTCATTGACCGTCCGATGCGTCCTCTTTTCCCGAAGGATTATCGCAATGATGTCACCTTAAGCAACCTCGTCATGAGTGTTGATCCCGACTGCAATCCTGACGTAGTGGCTATGCTCGGCTGCTCGATTGCCACCAGCATTTCCGACATTCCCTTTGACGGCCCCATCTCCGCGACGATGGTCGGTCTGGTCGACGGCGAGCTTTGCTTTAATCCGACCGAGGAACAGCGTGTCAAATCCGATCTGGCTCTTACCGTGGCTTCCACGGCGGAGAAAGTTATTATGATCGAAGCCGGTGCAAATGAAGTCCCGGAAGATGTCATGTATAATGCCATCATGGCCGCTCATGAGATGAACCGCAAGGTGATCGATTTCATTCAGACGATCGTAGACGAATGCGGCAAGCAGAAAAAGCCTTACGAAAGTCACGTGATCCCGGAAGAACTGTATCAGGATATGGTGGATTTCATCACCCCCGAGGCAATGGAAAATGCCGTGTTCACCGATGAAAAACAGGTTCGCGACGAGAACATCAAGAAGATCACGGAATCCCTGAACGAGCGCTACGCGGATCGCGAAGACTGGTTGCCTTTTGTCGGCGAAGCGGTTTACAAATTCCAGAAGATGACCGTCCGCAAGATGATCCTGAAAGATCGCAAGCGTCCTGACGGCCGCGCCATGAATCAGATCCGTCCTCTTGCTGCGGAAGTGGATATCCTGCCCCGCACGCACGGCAGCGCCATGTTTACGCGCGGACAGACCCAGATTCTGGATGCCTGCACGTTAGCTCCGCTCAGCGATGCACAGAAGATCGACGGCCTGGACCGTAAGGTCACCAGCAAGCGTTATATGCATCACTACAACTTCCCGAGCTGGTCGGTCGGCGAGACGAAGCCCAGCCGCGGACCGGGACGCCGTGAAATCGGCCATGGTGCACTTGCGGAACGCGCACTTATTCCCGTGCTTCCGAGCGCCGAGGAATTCCCTTATGCGATCCGCTGCGTGTCTGAGACCATGGAATCCAACGGTTCGACCTCCATGGCATCTACCTGCGCCTCCTGCATGAGCCTGATGGCTGCCGGCGTTCCGATCAAGAGCATGGTCGGTGGTATTTCCGTTGGTCTGGTTACCGGCGAAACCGATGACGATTATGTTGTCCTGACCGATATTCAAGGCCTCGAAGATTTCTTCGGCGACATGGATTTCAAGGTGACCGGCACACATGACGGCATCACCGCGATCCAGATGGATATCAAG
>DJYD01000034.1:0-14000 GCA_002449955.1 Lachnospiraceae bacterium UBA6987 | reverse complement strand
ATATCAAGATCCACGGCCTGACCCCTGCCATTATCCGTGAAGCGCTGGCCCGTACCCGCGAAGCCCGTATCTATATCATGGATGAAGTGATGGCCAAGGCGATCCCGGCTCCCCGCCCCGAGATCAGCAAGTGGGCGCCGAAGATTATTTCCATTTCGATCGATCCGGCAAAGATCGGCGATGTGATCGGCAAGCAGGGTAAGGTCATCAACCAGATCATCGAGGAAACCGGTGTTCAGATTGATATCGAGGATGACGGCACCGTTTCCGTCTGCGGAACGGATATGGAGATGATCAACAGAGCCATCAAGACGATCGAGACGATTGTCAACGACGTGGAAGTCGGTCAGATCTTCCGCGGAAAAGTTGTCCGTCTGATGAATTTCGGCGCTTTCGTTTCCCTGTGCCCCGGCAAGGATGGACTGGTTCACATTTCGAAGCTTTCCCAGAAGCGTGTGCCTACGGTTGAATCGGTGGTCAACATTGGGGATGAGGTTGTGGTCAAGGTTATCGAAATCGATAAGATGGGCCGCATCAATCTGTCCATGAAAGATGTTACCGAAGAAGAGAAAGCCAGTGTCTAATTAAAAATCATTCGGGCCTGTCAAGAAAAAATGCTTGACAGGCTCTTTTTTTTGTGTTAACGTAAGCGAGGCTGCGTTTTACGGCCGGATGGTGTGACATGGACAAATTAGGAAGAGAAAGTCTGTTATATGATTTTTACGGAGAACTGCTGACAAAACGGCAGCAGGAAATCTATGAAAATGTCCGCTTTGGAGACCTCAGCCTGTCTGAAGCCGCCGCCACCTACGGTGTCAGCCGTCAGGGCATCCACGATATGATCAAACGCAGTGAAGAGGCGCTGGAAGCGTATGAAGCCAAGCTTGGACTGGTGGATAAGTATCTGAATGACCGCAAGGATGTACTGAAAATCCGTGAACTTGCGGATACCATCAGACAAAGCGGAGACTTGTCCCTTCTGGATGAAATCATCCTGCTTTCCGAGCGCATAGAAGAACGATAGCCAAAAAGGCAGACAGGACAGATCATGGCATTTGAAAGCTTAGCGGATAAACTGCAGAATACCTTCAAAAAACTGACGGACAAAGGTCTGCTGACTGAGTCCGACGTCAAGACGGCCATGCGGGAAGTCAAGCTGGCTCTGCTGGAAGCTGACGTCAACTACAAGGTTGTCAAGGATTTTGTCAAGCGGGTGGAAGAACGCGCTGTCGGCGCTGAAGTGATGAATTCACTGACGCCTGGGCAGCAGGTCATCAAGATTGTCAATGAGGAACTGATCGCCTCCATGGGCGGTGAACCGGTTGATATCAAACTTCAGCCGAGAAATGAGATCACGGTTTTCCTGATGGCAGGACTTCAGGGCTCAGGTAAAACCACCTCCAGTGCAAAGCTTGCGGCTCAGCTGCGGAAGAAAAAAGACCGCAATCCCCTGCTTGTTGCCTGCGATATCTACCGCCCGGCTGCAATTGATCAGCTGAAGCGCAACGGTGAGAAACTGTCGGTTCCGGTATTTGCCCCCGGCACGGATTTCACGGTTCCTGATATCGCCCGCATGGCAATGAAGGAAGCCGAAGAAAAGCATTACAATCTGGTGATCCTCGATACGGCAGGCCGTCTTCATATTGATGACAGCATGATGGAAGAGCTGGAGGCTTTAAAGGAAGCCGTCCCGGTCACCCAGACCATTCTGGTCGTCGATGCCATGACCGGTCAGGACGCCGTCAATGTCGCCACAAGCTTTAATGACCGCATCGGGATAGACGGTGTGATCCTTACAAAGCTGGATGGCGATGCAAGAGGCGGTGCAGCCCTTTCCGTCCGCTCCGTTACCGGAAAGCCCATTTTCTACGCCGGCATGGGAGAAAAGCTGGAAGACCTGGAAACCTTCAGCCCTGCCAGAATGGCTAACCGCATTCTCGGCATGGGAGATGTTCTCAGCCTGATCGAAAAAGCGCAGAATGCCGATTTTGACGAAGAAGCCTCGAAAGAAGCTTACCGGAAATTAAGAAAGAATGAATTCGATCTGGAAGATTTCCTGGGGCAGATGCGCCAGATGAATAAAATGGGCGGCCTCGGCGAGATTCTGAAGATGATCCCGGGCATGGGCAGCAAACTGAGGGGGGCTGAGCTTCCTGATGATAAGTCCATGAAGCATATTGAAGCGATCATCTTGTCCATGACCAGGGAAGAAAGACATCGCCCGGACAAAATCACACCGCCCAGAAAACGGCGGATCGCCGCCGGCTCAGGCACGTCCATTCAGGATGTCAACCGTTTGCTGAAGCAATTTGAACAAAGCCGTCAGATGATGAAACATATGAACGGCAAGATGGGAAAGAAAGGCCGTATGCCGTTCAAGCTTCCCTTTTAACGCTCTTAAGTCCAAGGACTTTAGATATCAGGGCAATGCCCAACAATTTGGAGGATAAAACTATGGCAGTAAAAATTCGTCTGACCCGTCTGGGTAAGAAGAAACAACCCACCTATCGCGTGATCGTTGCGGACGAGCGTGCTCCTCGTGACGGCCGTTTCATCGAAGAAATCGGCTTTTATGATCCGACGCAGGAACCCAGCGTAGTCAAAATCGATACGGAGAAGGCAAAAGACTGGTTAGGAAAAGGTGCAAAGCCCACTGATACGGTTGCCAAGCTTCTGAAGATTGCCGGCCTTGAATAAGGCACGAGGTAAGTTTCATGAAAGAATTGGTCGAAGTGATTGCAAAGGCTCTGGTTACGCATCCGGAGTCTGTTGTTGTCACGGAAAAAATCGTGGACGGTGAAACCTGCCTGACGCTTTCCGTCGATCCTTCCGATATGGGAAAGGTGATTGGCAAGCAGGGACGTATCGCCAAGGCGATCCGTACCGTCCTGAAAGCCCAGGCCGTACGCGATGACGTCCGCGTCACGCTGGATATCGATTAATGGAACCGTATCTGCGTGTTGGGGTTTTCGCTTCCACGCATGGGATAAAAGGAGAGATCTGTGTTTATCCGACCGTGGATGACCCGGCTCGTTTCCTGAAGCTTTCACGGGTCTATTTTGAGACAAAAAGCGGCATGAAGGAAATGAAGCTTGAAGGCGTGCGCTTCCATAAAAGCATGGTTCTGCTCACATTTGCCGGCGTAAGTGATATTAACCAGATCCTTCCTTATAAGGGCCTGTCCTTATATATCGCGCGCGAAGATGCCGTGCCGCTTCCCGAAGGCCGTTACTATATTGCGGATCTGCTCGGATGTCTTGTGGAGACGGATGACGGACGCATACTGGGAAAGGTAAAGGATGTTCTGGAAACCGGGGCCAATGACGTCTTCCTTGTGCGGGGGGAGAAGGATGGAACACCAAAGGATTACCTTATTCCCCACATCAGGCAGTGCGTTCTGGATGTGAATGTGGAACAGTCGCGCATCCTTGTCCATATGCTTGACGGACTGGAGGACCTATGAAGTTTACTGTGCTCACGCTGTTTCCAGAAATGATTGAGCAGGGGATAAACACCAGCATTACCGGGAGAGCACTGGCGCAGGGGACGATTTCGCTGACCACGGTCAATATTCGCGATTTTGCCCATGACCGTTACGGACACGTGGACGACTATCCGTATGGCGGCGGTGCCGGAATGGTTATGATGGCTCCGCCGATCTATGAGGCCTGGGAATTTGCGACAAAAGACCAGGAAAAGAAACCGCGCTTCATCTATGTCACACCGCAGGGCCGGGTATTTGATCAAAGTATGGCTCTTGATTATGCCAAGGAAGATGCCCTGGTCTTTCTCTGCGGCCATTACGAAGGGGTTGACGAACGCGTGCTTGACGAGCTTCAGGCGGAACGCGTCTCGATCGGGGATTATGTGCTGACAGGCGGAGAGCTGCCGGCCATGGTGATGATCGATGCGATCTCCCGTATGGTGCCCGGCGTTCTCTCCAATGAGGAATCCGGTGAGGAAGAATCCTTTATGAACGGTCTGCTTGAGTATCCCCAGTATACTAGGCCAGATGTGTTTATGGGAAGAGAAGTTCCTGAAGTCTTAAAGAGCGGTCACCATGCCAACATTGCCAGGTGGAGAAGAGATCAGTCTCTTTTGCGGACCCTGACGGTTCGTCCTGAACTGCTTGACAAGGTGGATTTGGACAAAAAAGACAAAAATTTTCTCGAAAAATTAAAAAACACTTGCATTCCGTCTGAGTAGATGGTAAACTAATGCGCGTGTCATTTCAAGGAGCGGTCCGCTTCCGCTATAGGCGGTATGAACGTCCTTTTCAAGGAGGAAAGTATGAACGACATCATCAAGAAAATTGAAGACGAACAGCTCAAAGAGAACGTCGGCAATTTCCGTGTTGGCGATACCGTCCGGGTATATGCCAAGATCAAAGAAGGTACCCGTGAACGTATCCAGATGTTCGAGGGCATTGTGATCAAAAGGCAGAACGGCGGCGCCCGTGAGACCTTTACCGTGCGTAAGATCTCAAACGGCGTTGGCGTAGAAAAGACCTGGCCGCTGCACAGCCCCATGATTGACCATGTGGATGTTGTCCGCAAAGGTAAGGTACGCCGTGCGCGCCTGACCTACCTGCGTGATCGCGTAGGTAGGGCTGCGAAGGTCAAGGAAGCCCGGAGATAATCCTAAGGGTGATGAAGAGCGCTCCAGACGGGGCGCTCTTTTTCTATCTGTTGCTTGCCATTTGCGGCAAAACAAAGTATACTGACAAAGAAAGGAGCAGCTATGGCCAGGAAGAGATCTTATGAAGTTGTCAGTGCGGAAGATATGATCCGCCGTATCAGTTCATGGATTGTGGATATCATTTTAGTTGTGATACTTGCCTTTTTCCTGACCTGGGCCTTCGGTACAAGAGTAACGATGGAAGGCAATTCCATGATGCCGCTGATGGACAGCGGTGACAAGATGCTCATCAACCGTACCAAAGGCAGTCTGGTTCCCCTGAAGCGCTTTGACCTTGCTGCGTATACGCAGGAAGGAGAAGACAGCGTCTATTTGAAGCTGATTCTTGGCCTGCCGGGAGAGACGGTTCAGATCAGGGACGGCAAAGTTCTGATCAATGATCAGCCACTTGCAGATGAGAGGATCAGCTTTTCCATTCCTAATGCCGGAATCGCGGAAGATCCGGTAATCCTGGGGGAAGATGAGTATTTTGTGATCGGCCGAAGTCCCGATGCGAGCAGAGATTCCCGCTTTTCCGATATCGGCAATATCCGGAAATCGGAGATACTGGGGACGGTTTGGCTTAGGTACTCACCGTTTTCCCGTTTTGGCAGTGTTAGTGAACACGCAGAAAAGGAGTCATCATGAGACAATTCACTGTCAGTGGTTCCCCTTTTGAGATGGGAGTCCAGACTGCCCGCGAGTTTCTTCCTTACCTGTCCAAGGTCAAGGAAAAATACGAAAGAACCATTCAGATTACCGAAGTAGCCGAGACAGTCCGCAAGCTCCGCTTGAAACTGGAAAAAGAGTATCCGGATGCCTATGCAGAAATCCTTGGGCGTGCCGAAGGGGCTTCGATGGGTGAGGATGCTGCTTTCCTGATGTTCTTCCCGGAGATCTTTAAGAGAGCCGACGGCTGCACGACGCTGATGCTTCGCCGTAATGACGGCGCTTTTCTTCTGTCACACAACGAAGATGATAAGGGTTATGATCCGGCCAATACCGCACTCGTAACATACGACTACGGTGATCATACGATTACGGGCTTCACCATGGCGGAAAAACTGACCGGTTACGCCTTTGGATGGAACAGCTATGGACTGCTGTATTCCAGCAATTATATCTATGACACCAAGATAGACTTAAATCAGGTGTCCCGTTACATCATGGTGCGTGATGTGATGAACGCGCGTACAATTGAAGAGGCGGTTTACCGGCTTTCCCGTATGCGGGTGGCATCGGCTTTCAGCCTGAATCTGTATGACCGGGTACAGGATAAGGCGGTCAATGTGGAAAAAGATATTGACGCCATATATGTGACGGAAGTGCATGAGCGATACGCCAGAGCAAATCATTTTACCACAAGGAAAGACAGCCTTCTGCCTGAGCCGTATGTCAGCTCAGCTTTCCGTGATGCCAAAGTGAATGAACTGATTCCGGCAGTTTCCGCAGAGACAGCCACAATTGAGGATCTGCAAAAGATCCTTGCTTATGCGGAAGAGGACTACTATCGCTGCGTCTATAAGGATCCGAACAAGTTTCCTTACCATGAGCTTAGCTGTACGGTTGCCAATTTCAGCTTTGACGGCCTGACAGATAGAATTCTTATCCGGGATTGCTTTGACGGAAGCAGGCTCAGTATTCCTTTCCGTCCTGCAGGAAGGTGAACGGATGAACAATGATAAGCCGATAAACGAGTCGTCGCGTTTTGTATCCACAGCGATCAACTGGTACCCCGGTCATATGACCAAGGCCAGACGCACTATGGAAGAGGATCTGAAATTAGTTGACATGATCCTGGAAATCCGCGATGCCAGAGCACCTTTATCAAGCCTGAATCCTGATATGGCTGAGCTTGGTAAAAATAAGAGACGCCTTATCCTGCTGAACAAAGCAGATCTGGCTGACCAAAACCTGACGGAGCAGTGGATAAGCAGGCTTTCGCGGGACACTACATCTGCCGCCGCCACAGATGCGCGGAATACCGGCAGTGTGAAGTCGGTCAGAAAACTGCTGGACGAGATTTCAGCAGAAAAGGCAAAAAAGGATAAGGCAAGAGGCATCGTCAACAGACCGGCCCGCATTATGGTCGTCGGAATCCCCAATGTGGGGAAATCCACCCTGATCAATTCCCTTGCGGGACGCGCATCAGCCAAAACCGGCGACAAGCCGGGCGTGACCAGGGGCAGCCAATGGATCAGACTCGGCCGTTCAATTGAACTTCTGGATACTCCGGGAATTCTCTGGCCAAAATTTGAAGATCCACGCGTAGGCATTCATCTGGCCCTGATCGGATCGATCAGTGATGATGTCCTGCCGTCTGAAGATCTGGCAGCGGAAGGCCTTGTCCTGCTGTCAAAGCATTATCCCGAAGCACTGACAGCCAAATACGGCAGCCTTGATGAAGATCCGTATCGTTCCCTGCTCCTGATTGCCGAACGGAATCAGCTGTTAAAAAAGGGCGGCGCAGCCGACAGCGAGAAAGCGGCCAAACGATTTCTCGACGATCTGAGGAAAGGCCGTCTGGGAAGACTGACGCTTGACATGCCTTTCGATTAAGGAGAAGTATGGCTAAAAAGAATAATGAGCCTGTGATCATAGACTCGAAAAAACCTTTTATAAAAGATCTGCTGTCAACGTTTCTCAGCCTTGTCATCATGGCTGGGGCGGTTTTGGTTATTTTAAATTTTGTAGGCAACCGCGTGAGCGTGGATGGCACCAGCATGAACATGACGCTGAATGATCATGACCAGCTGGTGGAAGACCGCTTTACCTATACTTTTCTCCGTGAGCCGAAGCGTTTTGAAATCGTGATTTTCAAGCTGAAAAACGATCCTTCGACCTCCTATATCAAGCGGATCATCGGCCTGCCGGGTGAAACTGTGCAGATCATTAATTCGGTGATTTACATCAATGGGCAGGAATTGAAAGAAGACTACGGGCAGGGCGTGTACTTCCTGGCAGGTGCTGCTGCAGAGCCGATTAAACTCGGGGAAAACGAATATTTCGTGTTGGGCGATAACCGCAATAACAGCATTGACAGCCGTTACGCCGTCGGTAAGGTAAACCGCAGTCAGATCACCGGCCGTGCCATTTTCCGCCTTTGGCCGCTGAGCAGCTTTGGCAGTGTAATTGATTACTGAGGACAAGATGGCACGCCTTACGATTGAAGAAGAACGCGCACGGGAATATGCGCTGATGCGGTATGAACGGGAATATGATTCGGAAGGCCTGATTGCCGGCGTTGATGAAGCCGGACGTGGGCCGCTTGCCGGTCCGGTTGTTGCTGCCGCTGTCATACTTCATCCCGGAGCAGAGATTCTGGGGATCAATGATTCGAAAAAGCTAAGTGAAAAGAAGCGCGAGACACTGTATCCGGAAATCCTGGATAAGGCAATGGCCGTCGGTATCGGCATCGTCAGTGCGGCGCGCATCGATGAAATCAATATTCTTCAGGCAACATATGAAGCCATGCGGAAGGCCGTAGAAGGACTATGTTTTTCTCCGGATCTTCTGCTTGTGGATGCCGTAACGATTCCCGGCCTTGCGGTAAAGCAGGTGCCGATTATCAAAGGGGATGCCAAGAGCCTCTCAATAGGTGCCGCCAGTATTGTGGCGAAGGTAACGCGTGACCGCCTGATGAGGGAGCTTGATGCCATATACCCGCAGTACGGCTTTGAAGGACATAAAGGCTACGGTACAGCAGCTCACATTGCGGCGCTCAAGGAATTCGGTCCCTGCCCGGTTCACCGCCGCAGCTTTATTACCCATTTTGTTTCTTAGCGGCATCGTCCGCATACCGGTAACCCCCGGAAAGGAAAAGTGAATAAACGGGATATAGGCGGCCGTTTTGAAAAAGCCGCCTGCATTTATCTGCAAAAAAAGGGCTACCGTCTTCGGGAGGCGAATTTCCGCATCAGAAGCGGAGAGATCGACCTGATCATGGAAGACGGCAGCACGATTGTATTTGTTGAGGTTAAATACCGGACCGGAAATGTGTTCGGAAACGGTGAAGAGCATGTGGATATCCGAAAGCAGAAGACGATTGCCAGGGTGGCGGCGTATTATCTGCTGCGGTATGGCCTGCAGGACTGCTTCTGCCGTTTCGATGTTGTTTCAATTGACGGAAAAGGGATAATCCGTCATTTTGAAAATGCATTTGAATGCCGGTAGGCTTATTTTGCGGCGTTGCGGGCAATTAATGCCTGAAGTCTTTCGGTCGGCGTAATGACTTTGGTGACAGCAACATTGTGGTTCATCGTGTCAATAATCTTGGCAAGATATACTGACAGATCGGCTTCGATGTACCAGGGGCGCTGTAAAAGTTCCGGATTGCGATAGACAAGGTTTGTGCAGACCAGATAGTCGAATTCACCTCTGGCATAGGCTTCGTCAAAGTCCTTCAGCCCTTCCGTAAACAGCGGGAATGTGGCTGCCATGATAACTTTGCCGACCTTTCTCTTTTTTAACTCTGCAGCGGCCTCAAGCATACTGGTGCCTGTCGAAATGATATCGTCCAGTATTAAGACGCTTTTGTTCTCCACATCGGGACCCAGGTATTCCAACGCAACCGTGGGATGGCGTCCGTCAGGAAGCTTCGTCGTATAGTCTTTGCGCTTATAGAACATCCCCATGCCGAGACCGACGTTGTTGGCCAGGAAAATGGCGCGGTTCATCGCTCCTTCGTGAGGGGAGATGATCACCATCTCGTCTTTATAAAGATGCAGTCCCCCGAATTTGCGCTCCAGAGCTTTGAGCAGCTGATAAATCGGAGAATAGTCATCAAGATCATGAGTGGGGATCGCGTTCATGACCCGTGAGTCATGGGCATCAAAGGTGATGATATTGGCAACGCCAAGATCCTTCAGTTCGTTTAATGCCACGGCACAGTCAAGGGATTCGCGATTCTCGCGCTTGTGCTGCCGGCTCATATACAGGAACGGCATAATCACGCTGACGCGCTGCGCACTCGTCATGGCAGCAGCGATAATGCGCTTCAGATCCTGGAAATGATCATCCGGTGAATAATAATGCGGTTCGCCGCTGATGGTGAAGGACATGGAGCTGTTGGTCACATCGCTGATGATGTAGAGGTCAGCTCCACGGACAGAGGAGTGAATCACACCCTTGGCCTCACCGGAACTGAAACGGGGACAGCTTGCCTCGACCAGATAGGAAGGGGCATCATAATCGCGGCTCAGAACAGAAGGATCCAGTTCTGCGTATTTGTTCAGATAGCTGTGACGCATATCCACGATGGTTTTGTCGACCTTTTCAATAAGCGGACGGCAGTTTTCCATGGCAATGATCTTGAGTGGAGCGATCAGATTGCGGTTTTTGAAGAAGAAAGAGGATTCTTTTTTCATGAGGGATCCTTTCGCGTTTTATTCTGGACAAATCTTAGCACTTTCAGCTGGAAATGGCAAGGCAGATATGCTAAAATTAAATCGCTCTCGGGCAGAAAGGTAAGGATACAGATGAAAAAACACAGAATATCGGAGGTCCTGCCCGGGTCAGCCGGCGAGGAGCTTGACATTCGTCCCGGTGATTATGTTCTAAGCATAAACGGCAAGGAGATCGAAGACATTTTCGATTACAATTATTTTTGTGAGACGGATCATGTGGATCTTCTGGTGGAAACGGAAGACGGTGAAGAAATCCTCTACGATATTGATAAGGATGAAGACGAAGACCTCGGCCTTGTCTTTGACAACGGCCTGATGGATGACTACCGTTCCTGCTCCAATAAGTGTATTTTCTGCTTTATTGATCAGATGCCGCCCGGTATGCGGGAGACGCTCTATTTCAAGGATGATGACTCACGCCTCAGCTTTCTGCAGGGCAATTATGTTACACTGACGAATCTCTCCAAGAAGGATCTGGACAGAATCATTGCCTACCGGATGGAACCGATCAATATATCAGTGCATACCATGGATCCGGAGCTGCGCTGCCGGATGCTGCACAACCGTTTTGCCGGAGAGGCCTTGAAAAAAATCGATACTTTGTTTGAAGCGGGGATCACCATGAACGGTCAGATCGTATGCTGTCCGGGATGGAATGACGGCGAACAGTTAAGGTCCACGATTGAAAAACTGGCCCGCTATGCTCCAGTCATGCAAAGTGTATCGGTGGTTCCGGTCGGTCTGACAAAGTACCGTGACGGTCTGGAGCCTCTCAGACCGTTTACCGCGGAAGAGGCGGGAGAAACCATTGACATCATCGAAGCCTGGCAAAAGAAGCTTTATCCGCAGCATGGCCTGCATTTTGTCCATGCAAGCGATGAGTTTTACCTGCTGGCAGGAAGAGAGATCCCGGAGAAGGAACGCTATGACGGTTACCTGCAGCTTGAAAACGGTGTGGGAATGCTTCGTCTTTTTTCGGATCAGTTTGATCAGGCTCTGAAGCGTTTCAAAACCTGCAGCCGTAAAAAGAGTGCAACCATTGTTACGGGCATGCTTGCCTATCCGGTCATCCGGGACAAATGCCTTGCTCTCTGTGCAAAGTTTCCGCAGGTGAACGTGGAGGTTGTTCCTGTTGTGAATCGTTTCTTCGGAGAAGGCGTAACAGTGGCAGGCCTTTTGACCGGTCAGGATATGATCGCCCAGTTAAAGGAACGGGGAACGGGAGAAGAGATTCTGATTCCGAAAACGATGCTCAGAAGCGGAGAGGATGTCTTTCTGGATGACCTGCATGTGCCGGATGCAGAGGAGGCGCTCGGCGTCCCCGTCTCTGCTGTGGACTGTGACGGCGCCAGCCTTGTCCGGGCCCTTCTTGGCAAAGAAAAGCAGCATTCCCATACTAAATTCCGGCCCTATGAGCCGAAGGAGAAAAACCAATGAGCAAACCGATCGTTGCCATCGTCGGCAGACCGAACGTAGGCAAATCAACCTTGTTTAATACGCTTGCCGGTGAACGCATCTCAATTGTTGATGATAAACCGGGGGTCACTCGTGACCGTATCTATGCTGACTGCAACTGGTTAAACTATAATTTCACACTGATCGATACCGGGGGGATCGAGCCTGACAGCCAGATGGTCATTCCGAAGCAGATGCGGGAGCAGGCAGAAATTGCCATGGAAACGGCCGATGTCATCATTTTTCTGACCGATGTGCGAGAGGGACTGACGGATGATGACAGAAAAGTCGCTGACCTCCTGCGCAGAAGCAAAAAGCCTGTTGTTTTATGCGTCAACAAGGTGGATAACTTCACCAAATTCGGCAATGACATCTATGAGTTTTATAATCTCGGCATGGGGGATCCTGTCGGAGTGAGCGCGTCCGAAAAGCTTGGTCTCGGTGATCTGCTGGATGCGGTTACCGCGGGGTTCCCGCCGCAGAGCGAGTCGGAGGCGGAAGATAACAGACCGAAGATCGCCATTGTCGGAAAACCGAATGTCGGCAAAAGTTCGATCGTGAATCGTATGGCAGGCTCGAGACGGGTTATTGTATCCGATGAAGCGGGGACAACAAGAGACGCCATTGATACCGTTGTGAGAGCCAATAAAAAAGAATACGTCCTCATTGATACGGCAGGCCTTCGCCGCAGAAGCAAAGTGAAAGAGGATATCGAACGCTACAGCATAATTCGTGCAGTCAGCGCCGTGGAGCGGGCCGATGTTGTCCTTCTGGTTATCGATGCAACGGAAGGCGTGAGCGAGCAGGACGCCAAGATTGCGGGGATCGCCCACGAGAAAAACAAGGGGATCCTGATTCTGGTCAATAAATGGGATCTGGTTGAAAAAGACAACAATACGGTAAAAGAACAAACCAAACGGATCCGCATGGTGCTGTCCTTCCTTGATTACGCCGACATCATGTTTATTTCAGCGGAGACCGGACAAAGATTGCCGAACGTGTTTGCCAAGGTCGATGCAATTGTGGAAAACTGCAAGAAGCGCGTTTCCACCGGCGTTCTGAATGAGATCATGTCGCAGGCGGTTGCCCTGCATGAACCGCCTTCGGATAAGGGAAGACGGCTGCGCCTGTACTACATCACGCAGGTTGCCGTAGGCCCGCCGACCTTCGTGGTTTTCGTCAATGATAAGGAACTCATGCATTTTTCCTATCAGCGTTATTTGGAAAACCAGATCCGGGAAGCTTTTGATTTTTCCGGGACAAGTATTAAAATCATTGTTCGGGAACGAAACGAAAAGGAGCAGTCATGACCCTGAGGCTTATTGTCCTTTTGATCGGCTATCTCTTCGGATGCTTTCAAACCAGCTATTTTGTGGGGCGGAAACGTGGGATCAACATTCGCGAACATGGCAGCGGCAATGCCGGCACGACAAATGCCCTTCGCGTGATGGGCTCAAAAGCCGGAATCATAACATTTATTGGTGATTTCGGAAAAATGATGGCCGCGTATCTCGTTGTCTGGCTGATCTTCGGTCAGAATCACCCGGAGATCATCCTGCTGCTGAAGCTGTATACAGGCTTAGGCGTGATCCTCGGCCACGATTTCCCGGCTTTTCTGAAGTTTCGGGGCGGCAAAGGAATTGCCGTGACGGGAAGCCTGATGGCACTCCTTGACTGGAGAATGGCGATCATAGCTGCGCTGCTGTTCTTCGGTATCCTCTGGGTGACCTGCCTGGCTTCGTTGGGCAGCCTTCTGATGGTAACCGTGGATTCCGTGGTGTTTATTATATTTGTTTCTACGGGGATCATTGACCGCGGGGTTTTGACCATGCCGGAGGTCGTTGTCCTGATCGGCCTGATCTGGCTGCTTGCGCATCTGATGCATTTGCCCAATATCAAACGTCTGCTGAGCGGGACAGAGAATAAGATTTATCTGGCCAAATACTTTGAACGCCGTGATGAACACCGCGAAGAAAAGAAAGAAGAGAAGCGGGAGATCAGGCAGGAAAAGAGAGAGATCAAACAGGAAAAGCGGGAAGCAAGGCAGGAAAGACGGGAAGGCAAAAAACCTTGACATCCGCCGGCAAACAAATTATGATATATATGGCTTAGGATTTACCATCCGGGTCATACCAGGGGTTGTACTGGTTTCGACGGGGATCTTGAGATAAGAGGAGCCATTCGCAGACCGTGACTGCGTATCAAAACGGAACTAAATATAAACGCCAACAACAAAGTTGCGTTAGCTGCTTAATTGCAGCTTGTCGGCCCGGGGCCACTCGACACCTCGGTTAACCGGCATCATGAAGTCGGGGAACTGACGCTCTGAAGCTTTGAGGGGCGGATGGATAAGATGAAGCTACTAAAGCCATGAGTGCGTCTGCGGACGCCTGGCGGAGGGAATGTTAAAACGCAGACTATAATGGTAGAGCCTGGTATGGATGGGTTTTCGGACAGGGGTTC
>DJYD01000071.1 GCA_002449955.1 Lachnospiraceae bacterium UBA6987 | reverse complement strand
ATCCATCATGCCGGGCATGGAAGCACGGGCACCGGAACGGACGGAGACGAGCAGCGGGTTTTCCAGATCACCGAACTTCTTGCCATTGATTTCTTCCATCTTGGCCACGTATTCCATGACCTGTCCCATGATCTCGTCATTGATCTGGCGGCCGTCCTCATAGTACTGTGTGCAGGCTTCGGTTGTAATGGTAAAGCCCTGCGGCACGGGAAGACCGATATTGGACATTTCAGCCAGGTTGGCGCCTTTGCCGCCCAGAAGGTTGCGCATCGTCGCATTGCCTTCCGAGAACAGATACACCCATTTCTTCATGTAGTTTTCCTCCTGAAAAATAGTTGCAAATGATAATTTTTTAACGGAAATATTTTAGCACAAAAAGCGCTTTCGGGATATAAGCGGAGGCTTAAGACTTTTAGGTCTGCCGCCCGTTTTTCTTTACTTTTCAAGGACTTGCGCACAGGCACCCTGTCCCTTACTTTTCCGCGTTGCGGATAGCCCTTGCGGATTCCTGCAGGACCTCTTCCACCTTCTTCACCGGCATGCCCAGGCGCTCCGCCAGTTCCTGCGCGGAAAGCGCGCGGCCTTCTTCGGCTTCGCGCTCCTTCACGAGCTCAAGGATGCGGTTTGCGGCGTTTGTCATATCCTCCTGCATGCGGGCAAAGCTTTCTTCTTCCCTCACCTGTGCACGCAGTGCTTTCCGAATATTCTTTTCCAGAAAATCCATCAGCTCACCGTCCTCCCTTGTAAAAACAGCTAACTGTTCCATCAGGCTGACGTTTGCCTCCTGGATAAGATCAATGAGCGGCATGCCGTGTCCCGCAAACTCTCTGGCGAGGCTCACGGTATAGTACAGGTTGCCTTCCGTAAGGCGGCTGATTGCCTCCTCTCTCTCATCTTCCGTGCCGAAAAGCTGTCCGGCCAAGGCCTGCGTCTCAGTCCCGGTGAGCGGTCTCACCGCTTCCAGATCCTCCAGATAGAAATCCAACATCTTCCGGTCCTCTTCCGAAAGCGCTGCTTCCGCCTCATCCTCCCCGAGCTCCAGCGTGCGCGTATCATGCGGCACGTAATCCGCAAGCTTAATGCCCTCGCGGTCCAGATATTCATAGATCTGGCCGATCTGCTCCGCGCTCAGTTCCACCGAGGGAAAAGCGCTCAGGATATCGGCGACTGACACGGAGCCGCCCTTCTTTCCCGCCAGGCTTCGGATCATCTCCAGACCGCGGGTAAAAACTTCCTGACTGTTCATATCATACTCCTTCATGTTCTCTTCTGACTTCAGATAAACAGCTTTTTGTACATCGCGCGTCTGAGCGGCTTGATCAGTGAAGAGGTAAACAGGAAGATGCCGATCAGCCCGAAAAAGCCCGCGGAATACAGTGACCAGTTGAACATCCTGACATTGAAAGTAATGTGCAGGAAAAATTCAAGCAGCATGGTGAAGCCTCCGATCAGAACAAACAGCAGTCCGATCAGCAGCAGTTTCGTGCGCGGCCTAAAGCGAAGCAGCGCGATGCCGGTCCCCAGGAAGGTCACGAGGAAGGTCATCCCCGTCACCGGGAAGGCGAAAGGCAGGAACCAGTGTCCGCCTGTCACGCCGTTGATATACAGAAGGTATCCGCCTAGCGCCAGAAAACTGAGCGGGATGAAGACCGCGGGATAGTATCTTCTGAACCAGAAGGGCAGCACGAGCGAGATATAGACAAAAGCCTCCCCTAAAACCACGTAGCCGGACCAGGCAGGTCTTCCGTACACCGCAAGGCAAGCGATGAGGCACCCGAGGGCAACGCCGGCCATGACCAGGGTGATCACGGTCAGCAGTGTATATTTGCCGCCGCTTTCTGGAGCAGGGTAAAGGTCCGGATTATAATGCGTGTTCCGCGGCTTTTCATCCGGATTCCATACCGGCGTTCCGCAAAGCGGGCACTCAGCCGTTCCTTCTTCAAGGGAAACGCCGCATTTTACACAGTACAAATCACATTCTCCTTTCTGGCTATTTACAGATCATTGGATTCGATGGCAACGGGGATCCCGAGCTTTACCAGGTTCGTGAAGAAGCGCCGTTCCAGTTCTGTTTCCTGAATATTCCGGATCATGTTGATCGTGGTCAGATTCCCGCAGCTTGCCACCGAGCAGTTATTCGGGTAGGTCAGCTGCACACCGATCATGAAATCCACGCGTTTAACGTAAGGTTCCATTTCCGCAGGCAGGCTGATCCTGCCGAGATTGGAAATGTTAAGGCAGCCCTTCCGCTCACCGTAGCGTCTGTATACGCTCCGCATGGCAATGTTCTTGATAAAAAGCGGTGCAAGGCGCAGGGCCTTATTTCTTGCCGGAAGCACATTGGCGGCAATGCGGGCCGCCATCTTCTCCGGCTGGATCTCCAGATCCATCTGGCGGCGGTACTCACGGCAAAGATCTTCGATGGAATAATCCTTAAGGCGCGGATCAACGCCCACGTTCAGGACCAGGGAGAAATTCCGGAGCGTATCAACGCCGAATACCTTCCGAAGGTTGACTGGCACGGTGATCTTTACCGGGCGGCGCTTTGCCTTCCTCACATGGCCCTCCTGCATTTCGATGATCGTTTTTGTCATGACCGCCGAAAGGAAGCCGTTCACCGTCGCCTGGTATTCTCTGGCTTTTGCCACCAGCTTGTCTGCCGGAATGAGGCCTGTGATCACATGCATGAAGCCTCTTGCATCAGGCGTTCCGAAGAGATGGTAAGCCGTGTCCTCATGACGGTCAAGCGGCGTATCTCCTGTGCATATCTGAAAGGCGTCCTGCCGCTCTCCCGGCGCCGGTTTTTCCCGGCAGGTCCGTACCCCCTGGCCTTCGGCGACCAGGATGCCATACCGCAGCTCAAGATAGCGCGCAACCAATGATTTCAGGAAAATTTCACCGCCGGTTCCATCTGTAATTGCATGGAAATACTCTGCGGCAATACGATTTTCATGATAAAGCACCCGAAAACAGCACCGGCGCTGTTCCGCCTTCCCCATATGGGTCAGGGGATAGGCATACTCGGGACGAGGCTTTGGAGCCTCATCGATCTCCTGCAGATAGTACCAGAACAGTCCCTTTCCGAGCCTCACATAGAACGTAGGAAAACGCGGCATCAGGTCCTTTACCGCCTGTTCCAGCAGAGCCGGATCCACTTCCTCCGTAAGGTCTGCAGAGATTCTGAAGGTATTGACCCATCTGCTGCTCCTGATCGCCGGAAAAATCAGCGCCGCATTGTCAAGGCGCATCCAGGATTTCATGTCAGCTTGCTCCTTAAAAAGTCCCGGATTCTTTCCGAATCCGCTTCTCTTGCTTTCAGTCCGTAAAAGATATAGGCGTGCCACATGCCCTCCGCCACGGTAAGCTGCGACCTGCAGCCGGCAGCTTCAAGCGCTGCGTGCATCATGAGCGCATCCTCTTTCAGGATCTCATCGCCTCCCACAAAAATCAATCCGTCCGGAAAACCCGAAAGCTGGCCGAAAAGCGGAGAAATAAACGGATCCGCCGGATCACTTTCCCCGCAGTAGTCCCCGGCAAAGACGGTCAGCTTCTCTGTGGTCAACGAAGGATCATTATCCCGGTTATATTGATGAGAGGCGCCTGACAGCGTCAGATCCGTCCAGGGCGAAAGCGTCACGATCCCGGCCGGAAGGGGAAGCTTCAGGGCCTTCAGCTTCAAAGTCAGGGCATAGCACAGGCCGCCGCCCGCCGATTCTCCGATGAGACAGACAGGCTCTCCGGGGTACTCCTTCAGGATCCACTCATAAACTGTAAGGGCATCCTCAAGCGCCGCCGGGTAAGGGGCTTCCGGGGCAAGACGGTACGCCGGACACAGCGTCACGGCTCCCACATCCGAAGCCATCAGCTCTCCGTAGAGAGAGGCATACTCGATATCACCCGTGCAGTAGCCGCCGCCGTGCAGGTACAAAATCACGCCTTTGCAGAGGAGCGTTTTCGGTGTGAGCAGCGCCGCCTTAAACTGGTCAAAAGAAAGAATGCTGCGGCTTGTTCCGCTCCGGATCAGATTTCGGATAGCAGCACCGGCAAAATTCATGAGCCTCCGCTCAGACGTTACCGGATCCGCATCGTGGGCGTGCTTCATTTTCATCATTTTCTCGCGCAGGCGCGGGATCATGCTGTCGGGGATATGCGGCATAGGATCTCCTTTCTGTTGCATGCAGTATAGCATGAGAAGGGATTTGCCGCAAGAAGCAAGTCCCTGCGGATTCCTGCCGGCAAAAAAAGAGCAGTGGTTTACCACCGCTCTTTTCTCCCGGGTTTCGGCCGGACGGCCTGATTCCCGGGTATTATGTCTTTTGGGAATTTCAGTTAAGCTTTGTGCCGCAGGAAGGGCAGAAAGCCGTATCCTTGTCGACGACGGCACCGCAGGTAGGGCACACGGTCTTTTCTCCTCCGGCGCTCTGCTGCTCAGCAGGCTTCGTCGGGTTCATCAGCTCTTCATAGAAGGCCGCGCCGACAAGGCCGAGGAACAGACGCATGAACAGCGCCACAGCCACGACGACGACGAACAGAACGATGCCGAACAGCCAGCCGATGAATTTGATGCGGGCAAGCAGGCCGAGAACAAGCATCACAACGCCCACGGCAATGTACGGAAGGAAATCCGCGCCGAACATCGCGCCGACGTAACCCTTCGTGCGTTCCTTGGACAGCTTGATGGCATCGGTCGCCTTCACCTCAGGTTCCTGGACCAGGATATAAGGGGTCAGACGGTACTGATAGGATTTGATGATGGCAATCACGATGCCGGCGATCGGGATCAGCGCCCAGATGAAGACCCAGAGGTCTTTCCACAGCATGCCGATCACCACGCGTTTCCAGGTGTCATCCTTCTTTTCATAGATCTCCAGCAGCTGGTTGGAGTAGATCTCCTCGCCGCGGTAGCCGTGAAGATAAACAAGCAGCAGACCGATCTCCGCAGGCGTCGTCAGAATGATCCCGATGATGGGAACAAGGCCGCTGAGCAGAGTCAGGAAGCCCACGAGGACAGCGCCGAGCAGGCCGATCGCCCAGAGACGGATCGGTTTTTTCATCAGCACAGCAATTGCTCTTTGATAAATTGTTTTGATCATAGATTCACTCCTCTCCTTTTTATTGGATAAGATTCCTAATCTCTCTTAAAAAGATACTCGTGTTTTTCTCTATTGTAAAGAGATTTTTCATGTTTTTTTCAGAATTATCCTTTTTCAGCCGGATAATCACGCATATTTTGCTGTTTTTCGCTTTTTCATGAATGGTTTTTGTCCTTCTTTCAAGGTCTTGCAGCTTGAAAAAATGTGCAAATTGGAGTAAAGTAACTCCGGAATATACCGGCGGAGAAAACCGCCTTCATAAGGAGGACTTTATGGAAACCAGACCTTATGTCTCATGGGAACTGATGAACAACTTCATGATCGACGTGTTCAAAGCCTACGGCGTGCCGGAGGAGGACGCGAAGATCTGCGCCGACGTGCTGCTGGAATCAGACCGCCGCGGCATCGAAAGCCACGGCTGCAACCGTTTTAAACCGATCTACCTTGACCGCATCGATAACGGCACCCTGCTGCCCGTTACGAAAATCGACATTCTGAAAGAGACCCCCACCACCGTCGTCATGGATGCGAACAACGGCATGGGCATGGTCGCCAGCTACCACATGATGGAAAAGCTGATCGAAAAGGCCAAGGTCTACGGCATGGCCGGCGGCGCCATTATGAACTCCACCCACTACGGTATCGCCGGTTACTGGACCACCATGGCGGAAAAGGCCGGCATGATCGGCATTTCCGGCACCAATGCCCGTCCTTCCGTAGCGCCGACCTGGGGCGTCGAGCCGATGATGGGCACGAACCCCTTCACCTTCACCATGCCGACCGACGAAGATTTCCCCTTCAACTTCGACTGTGCGACCTCCATCGTCCAGAACGGCAAGATCGAATTCTACGAGCGCAGCGGCAAGGAGACCCCTGCCGGCCTCGTCGTGACGAAAGACGGCGGCACCATGACCGATTCCGGCCAGATCCTGAAGGATATGCGTGCCGGCAAGTGCGCTCTCCTTTCGATCGGCGGCCTCGGCGAAGCGACCGGCGGCTACAAAGGCTACGGCTTCACCACGATCGTTGAGATCCTCTCCGCGGCGCTCTGCGGCGGTCCTTTCATGAAGGAGCTCTCCGGCAAGAACCCCGACGGCACGAACCGCATGTACCGCCTTGGCCACTTCTTCTTCGTCATCAACCCCGAGTTCTTCATGGGCCTCGACACCTTCAAGCACACGACCGGCGAGATCCTGCGCGGCCTTCGCAATTCCGAGAAGGCCCCGGGCGCAGACCGCATCTACACGGCCGGCGAGAAGGAATGGGAAGCCTGGCAGGACAGAAAAGACAAGGGCGTCCCGGTCGGCGAATCCATTCAGAAAGAACTTATCGGTCTCAGAGACCGCTTTAACCTGCCGTATCATTTCCCGTTCGAGGATTAATAAAGGAGCGCATCATGGATTACGCAAAAGAATCACTGAAGCTGCATGAACAGCTTAAAGGCAAGATCGAGGTTATCTCGAAAGTACCCGTAGCCACCAAGGACGACCTGTCCTTAGCCTATACCCCCGGCGTGGCGCAGCCCTGCCTGGAGATCCAGAAGGACATCAGCAAGAGCTACGACCTGACACTTCGCCACAACCTGTGCGCCGTCATCACCGATGGCAGCGCGGTGCTGGGTCTCGGCGATATCGGTCCCGAAGCCGGCATGCCGGTCATGGAAGGCAAGTGCGTGCTGTTCAAGGCCTTCGGCGGTGTCGACGCCTTCCCGCTCTGCGTGAAAACCAAGGACGTCGATGAATTCGTCAATACCGTTTACCTGATCTCCGGCAGTTTTGGCGGCATCAACCTGGAAGACATCTCCGCCCCCCGCTGCTTCGAAATCGAACGGAAGCTCAAAGAAAAATGCGACATCCCGATCTTCCACGACGATCAGCACGGCACCGCCATCATCACGCTGGCCGGCCTGACCAACGCGTTAAAAGTCGTCGGCAAGAAGAAGGAAGACGTGAAGGTCGTGACGAGCGGCGCCGGCGCTGCGGCAATCTCCATCGTAAAGCTCCTGCTCTCCGCAGGCTTTAAGCATGTGACCATGTGCGACCGCAAGGGCGCCATCTACAAGGGCCGCGAAGGCCTCAACTGGATCAAGGAAGAGATGGCCGAGGTCACGAACCTTGAGAGAAAGCCCGGCAGCCTTGCCGAGCAGCTTGTCGGCGCGGACGTTTTCATCGGCGTGTCCGCCCCCGGCACCGTGACCACCGAGATGGTGAAGACCATGAATAAGGACGCAATCGTCTTTGCCTGCGCAAACCCTACCCCCGAGATTTTCCCCGAAGATGCGAAGGCCGGCGGCGCCAAGGTCGTTTCCACTGGACGGAGCGATTATCCGAACCAGATCAAC
>DJYD01000054.1 GCA_002449955.1 Lachnospiraceae bacterium UBA6987 | reverse complement strand
GCAGCGCGACTACTTCGGCGCGCATACCTATGAGCGCACGGACGCTCCCCGCGGCACCTTCTTCCACACCAACTGGACGGGCCTCGGCGGATCGACGAGTGCGAGCACCTATAATGCGTGAGGTGTTATGATGAAAAGTTCCGTCAAACCTGATTTTACCGGCAAGGTGGCCGTGGTCACGGGCGGCGCCGGCGTGCTCTGCAGCGGCTTTTGCCGCGCGCTTGCCGAGTGCGGCGCTTCGGTCGCCGTGCTGAACCGCACGCTCTCGAAGGCCGAGGCGCTTGCGGAAGAGATCCGCGCGGCCGGCTTCAAGGCGCAGGCCTTCCAGGTGGACTGCACGGATGAGGAGAGCGTAAAGGCGGCCCATGAGGCGGTCCTTTCCGCCCTCGGCCCTTGCGATATCCTGATCAACGGTGCAGGCGGCAACGACGCCTCCGCCACCGCGGATGATGAGTTTTTCTCCATGGAAACGCTCCTCGATCCGGAAAAGAAGAGCTTCTTCGATCTAAAGGAGAGCGCTTTCACGAAGGTCTTCGACCAGAACATCATGGGCGTGCTGCTGCCGACCCAGGCCTTCGCCCTTGACATGGCGAAGAAGGAGAGCGGCGCGATCCTGAACATCAGCTCCATGAACGCTCTGACGCCGCTCACAAAGATCCCCGCGTATTCCGCCGCGAAATCCGGCGTGTCCAATTTTACGCAGTGGCTCGCGGTGCATTTTGCCAAGAGCGGTATCCGCTGCAACGCGATCGCTCCCGGCTTTTTCTCCGCTCAGCAGAATGCAAAGCTGCTCTGGAACGAGGACGGGACGCCTACCGAGCGGACAAGGAAGATCCTGGCCGGGACGCCCATGGGACGCTTCGGCCTGCCGGAGGAGCTGATCGGCGCCATGCTTTTCCTGCTGGATGACGCAAGCGCCGGCTTCATCACCGGCGTGGTGCTGCCGGTGGACGGCGGCTTCGGCGCCTATTCGGGGGTCTGAAATGGAACGGTATCTTGTGGCTAAAACGGAAGACGGCCTTTCACGGGAGGAGATCAAGAACGCGCTGACGGCTTCTCTTGAGGGCAGGGTCTTAAAAAAGGTCCTGATCCTGCCGCCGGACTTTACTCGCTTTCATTCCGGCGCCGGCTTTATCACGAACGTGTACTATCATGCGCTGACGGAAAGAGGCACGAAGGTGGACATCCTGCCTGCACTCGGAACGCACGCGCCTATGACGCCGGATGAACTGGATGCGATGTTCGGGGACGTTCCGAAAGACGTTTTCCTTGTGCATGACTGGCGGAAGGACGTGGTGAAGATCGGCGAGGTCCCGGGAGAGTATCTTTCCGAGATCACGGACGGTCTTTGGAAGGAACCCGTGGCCGCGGAGGTCAACCGCCTGATCATGGATGAAAGCTATGATCTGATCATTTCCCCGGGCCAGGTCGTTCCGCACGAAGTGATCGGCATGTCGAACCATGCGAAGAACCTTTTTGTGGGCACCGGCGGCAGCGAGATGATCAACAAGTCGCACATGATCGGCGCGGTCTACGGCATGGAACGCATGATGGGACGCGACCATACGCCGGTGCGGCAGATGTTCGACTACAGCACGGAGCATTTCCTGAAGGACAGACCCATTCTCTGGGTGCTGACCGTGACGACCGCGCCGGGCGGAAACATCCGCACGCACGGCCTGTTTATCGGCGAAGGACGCGAGTGCCTGAACAGAGCCGTCGCGCTTGCACAGCAGAAGAATATCGACTTTACCGAGCACGATCTGAAAAAGTGCGTGGTCTGGCTGGACCCGAAGGAATTCAAGAGTACCTGGCTCGGCAACAAGGCGGTCTACCGTACGCGCATGGCCATGGCTGACGGCGGCGAGTTGATCATCCTGGCGCCGGGCGTGGAGCGCTTCGGCGAGGATGCGGCATGCGACGCCCTCATCAGAAAGTACGGCTACCGCGGGCGCTTAAAGACGCTCGAAGCCTTTGAAAAGCCGGAAAACGAAGACCTCCGCGCGAATATGGGCGCGGCGGCGCATCTGATCCACGGCTCCTCTGACGGCCGCTTTACCGTGACCTACGCCGTCCGGAGCATTTCAAAGGAAGAAATTGAGTCGGTCGGTTTTCAGGCGGCGGATTACGACGAGCTGGCGCGGAAGTACGATCCCGCTGCCCTCCATCTTGGCTTCAATACCGTGGACGGAGAGGAGATCTTTTATATTCCGAACCCTGCGCTCGGACTTTGGATCAGCAAGGAGAGATTTGAAGCATGAAAACATTTTTACATGAAGACTTTCTGCTGGATACGGAGACGGCAAAGACTCTTTACCATAAGTATGCGGAGAACGAACCGATCTTCGACTATCATAACCACCTTTCGCCCCGGGAGATGGCGGAGCACCGGCGCTTCGGAAACCTGACGCAGCTCTGGCTTGAAGGCGACCATTACAAGTGGCGCGCGATGCGGGCCTGCGGGGTGGACGAGAGGTTCATCACCGGAGACGCCTCCGATTACGAAAAGTTCGAAGCCTGGGCGGCCGTGCTCCCGAAGCTGATCGGGAACCCGTTATACCACTGGACGCATCTGGAGCTTTCGCGCTATTTCGGGATCGACGAGCTGCTTAGCCCGAAAACGGCGAAGGAGATCTGGGACCGCACGGAAGAAATGATGAAGGGCGAGGGCTATGACTGCGTGAGCCTGCTTGAAAAAATGAATGTGCGCATCCTCTGCACGACGGACGATCCGGCGGACTCCCTGGAATGGCATGAAAAAATCCGCAGAGACGAAAGCATCCCGTTTACGGTCCACCCCTGCTTCAGACCGGACCGCTATATCCTGGAACCGGACGGCGAAGCGGCGCATAAGCTTATCGAAAAGTACGCTGCCCCTGACCTGAATGCGGCGCTGGAAAAGGCGCTGGACCACTTCTGCGAAAACGGCTGCCTGATCGCGGATCATGGCTTTGCCGGCTTCCCTTATCTGACCGATCCGGCGTTTGCGGAGCGCTTCCGTTTCCTCGGAAAGGCCTACGCGGCACGGGGGATCGTCATGCAGCTGCATCTTGGCCCCATCCGCAATACCTCGCCCCGTCTTTTGAAGCTTATCGGAGCGGACGCAGGTGCAGACAGCATCGGCCGCTCGGCGGATCCCGAGGCGATCGCCGCGTTTCTCGCCGACCTTGAGGGGGAAGACGCCCTGCCCCGAACCATCCTCTACAACCTGAACCCGGCGGACAACATGCTTTTTGCGACCATGGCCGTGAACTTCGCACCGGCCGTGCGCTACGGCGCCGCCTGGTGGTTCAACGACAACATCCGCGGCATGGGGCGTCAGCTCGAAGAGCTGATGGAGACCGGCGCGCTCGCGCTTTCTCCGGGCATGCTGACGGATTCCCGCAGCTTTACGGCCTTCGTGCGGCACGAATATTTCCGCCGCATCCTCTGCGCTAAGCTCGGACGGATCGTCGAGGACGGCCTCTACCCTGCCGACGAAGAAACGCTCGGGGCTATGGTTAAGGACATCTGCTTCGGCAACGCCGTGAGCTTTTTCAGAGCCTGACTGCACCGGCTTTTACGACAAAATGTTACAACAAAGAAGCGGTCCCCGTAAGGGGATCGCTTCTTTGTTGTACAAGGGTATCCGCATGAAAGCGTTTTCAGCCGATGGCTTTCTCTGCAGGCGTGTAGGGCAGGTTCTGTGCATCCGCTACGCCTTTGTACGTCAGGAGGCCCTTATAGACGTTCAGGCCTTTCATGATGGCGGGATCGGCCTTGCAAGCCCCTTCCGCACCGAGGTTCGCGATCTTCAGGGCGTACGGCAGCGTGACGTTTGTCAGGGCAAGTGTGGACGTGCGCGGCACGGCGCCGGGCATGTTGGCGACAGAGTAGCGGATGATGCCGTCCTCCTTGGTGTAGAACGGATCGGCATGGGTGGTGATACGGTCGATGGCTTCGATGGAGCCGCCCTGGTCGATGGCGACGTCGATGAGCACGCTGCCGCGCTTCATGCGGGAGACCATCTCATTGGTCACAAGGACAGGCGTACGGCGTCCAGGGACAAGCACGCAGCCGATGACCACGTCAGCTTTTTCCACAGCCCTTGCGATATTGAAGGGGTTGCTCATGAGCGTCTGAATGCGGCTGCCGAAAATATCGTCAAGATATGCGAGCCGCTGGGCATTCATATCGATGACGGTTACGTCAGCACCCATGCCGATCGCGATCTTTACGGCGCTGGTGCCGACCGTGCCGCCGCCGATGATGACAACATGCCCTTTCTCCACGCCCGAAACGCCGGAAAGCAGGATGCCTCTGCCGCCGCTGACAGGCGTTTCCAGGAGATGCGCTCCTACCTGAACAGCCATACGTCCTGCAATCTCACTCATGCAGGAAAGCAGCGGGAGAGCACCGTTATCCAGCTGCACGGTTTCATAGGCGATGCCGATGACCTTCTTTTGCAGCAGGGCTTCGGTTTGTTCCGGGTCGGGGGCAAGATGCAGGTAGGTGAAAAGAATCTGGCCCTCGTGGAAGAGATCATATTCAGCCGGAAGCGGTTCCTTGACTTTGATGATCATCTCGGAAGCATCAAAGACTTCCTTTGCGGTATCCAGGATCCTGGCGCCGTTTTCGACATACTCTTCATCGGTAAAACCGCTGCCGAGTCCGGCACCTTTCTGGATGAACACGCTGTGGCCTGCTTTTTTGAAGGCATAGACCATTGCAGGGGTAACGCCGACACGGCCTTCCTGGGCCTTGATCTCGGTGGGGCAGCCAATAATCATGATAGACCTCCTTATGGATAATGCTACGAACAGCTTTATTAATTCTAGAATACCATAAATAAGTTCAAAAATAAAGCGGTTTTTAGGCCGCTTTTAGAGGGAAATTGAACTTTTTGAGAGGATGGGCAGGGACTCTTTCGTTAATCGGGAAGCGTAAGCGTTGCCCCTGCAGTGCCTGCTTTGGGATGAGCAGCCGTGACCTTGATCTCATCGCCGGGACAGCCCTTTACCACGTACTTTACGCGCTTTTTCGCCTCGGCACTCTTTTCCGTCGAAATATTTCCGTAGAAAAAGACACCGGTCACGGTCCGGGAGTAGCCGGAAAGCTGACCAAGCTCTTCCTGTGCCTTGCCGGAGATGAGCTCTGCACCTTCAAGTGTGAGCATGACCGGCTTATCCACTTTCAGCGAAAAAGCTTCGTCCGTCAGATTGGTCGGCAGATATCCGGTATTGCCGACTGTCACGCTTACTTCATAGATCCCTTCAGAGAGTTTTTTTGCGGCGAGTCTGTCGATGACCAGGCGCGGGCAGGCATTTGCGAAGCGGATATTGAAGCGGGCGTCATTTTCGCATTCGTTAAGCAGCAGATGCTCCGGCGGATTCTGGTGCGTGAATTTGTAGTTAAAGCCGCCGATCT
Source organism: Lachnospiraceae bacterium UBA6987 (assembly GCA_002449955.1). Lineage (GTDB taxonomy): Bacteria > Bacillota > Clostridia > Lachnospirales > Lachnospiraceae > UBA6987. The sequence continues at coordinate 13,510 of DJYD01000054.1, read as the reverse complement.
CCACCGGGCCTAGATCCGGATGCGCAAAGCTTTTCCAGGGGACATAATACTGCGGGCAGTTTTCCTTCACCCATTTTACGCAGGCGGCAAAGCGCTCAATCGATTTCTTTTCCTCGAAGATCCCGGCTCCCCATTCAAGCGGAACACCGGCTTTTGTATTGATATCCCAGAATTCGACCGTGTAGGCCGGGATGCCTAAGGTCTGATACATCCAGTCATCCAGCGCGCCACTGTCGTACATTTCCTGGTCGGTCATGAAGGAATCGAAGATGTTCGTCGGCTTGTAACCGAGTTCCTCCTCGCCCATCTTCGCAATGGCCTTGAAGGCAGAAATGTCTGCGGCCGGAGCCGAGGCCGCCGGTCTCGTTCCCGGGGGATAGAGCAGGATGCCGCCGGAGGTATGGCCGATCGCCGCCCCGCAGATATTGGGATGCGCCAGGACAAAATCCACGATGGCCTTCGTTTCCGGATTGCTTAGCGGATACTTCCCCGCGCCGGGCTGCCTGGCATCGGCAAACCAGCCGTAGGGGAAATTACGGTTGAAATCAAGGCCCCAGTCGGATTTCTTTTCCTTCAGATTCTCACTGCCGTCATAATCTTCGAGCAGACCTTCCGCGTAAATATCGAAGAATTCGCCTTCAGTCTCGCCGGGGTCGCGCTTTACCATCAGTTCCGGATCTGCGGGATCCTTCTTCCAGGCGCCGTAGGGCGTGGGGATGCGCATCATGCGAACGGTTCCGTCGCCGTCCAGATCTTCCTCCTTGATTCCGCCCTTTTCCGGCTGGTACTCGCGGTTTACGCTGCGCAGGGTATAGGGGGTGGAGAGATAGGTCTCGGCGCCGTCAGGCGAGACGCGCGGGATCACGTAGACCGCCGTGCTGTCCAGAAGCTTCGTGACTGCTGCATCCTCGCCGTAATTCGTCAGCAGATAGTCCACGGTGTACATGGCGGCCATGGAGGACGTGACCTCGCCGGCGTGGATATTGCCGTCAATATAGAAGCCTGGCTTCGTGAGCGGCCCGCCGGTCTTCAGGTTCGTCAGGGTGATGACGTACTGATTTCTTCCTTCTTCAGTCACGCAGTTTGCCTCAAGGCAGGCAAGCTCCGGGTATTTCTCGGCAAAATATTTCAGATTGTTTTCAAGCTCTGCATATTTGTAATAATGATCATAGGTATAGGTAGTTTTCATAATATTTTCTCCAATGGCGAAGCTGACGGATGAGGTCTGCCTTCTCCTTTAGGGGAAGGTGCCCCGAAGGGGCGGATGAGGATTGCCTTCCCCTTTAGGGGAAGGTGCCCCGAAGGGGCGGATGAGGTCTGCCTTCCCCTTCAGGGGAAGGTGCCCCAAAGGGGCGGATGAGGTTACAGCACCTGCGCCAGAAATTCCTTTGTTCTCGGATTCTGCGGGTGTTCGAAGATCTCTTCAGGCGTCCCGGATTCCGCGATCACGCCGCCGTCGATAAACAGGACGCGGTCAGAGACCTTCTTCGCAAAGCCCATCTCGTGGGTCACGATCACGCAGGTCATCCCGCTTTCCGCAAGGCCCTGAATGACCTCCAGAACGCCTTTGACCATCTCGGGATCAAGGGCTGAGGTCGGTTCGTCGAAGAGCATGACCTCCGGCTCCATGGCCAGGGCTCTTACGATCGCCAGCCGCTGCTTCTGACCGCCCGAGAGCTTTCTCGGGTATTCAAGCGCCTTATCGGCGAGCCCGACAGTCTCAAGAAGGGCGAGAGCCTTTGCTTCGGCCTCCGCCTTCGTGTATTTTTTTGTCATCACCGGAGCAATGGTGATGTTGTCGATCACCTTCAGATGGGGAAAGACATTGAACTGCTGAAAAACCATGCCGATCCGCTGCCGGTGCAGGTTCAGATCGGTGCTTTTTTCATTCAGTTCTGCCCCTTCGAACAGCACCTTGCCGCTCGTGGGGGTCTCGAGCAGGTTCAGGCAGCGCAGGAAGGTCGATTTTCCGCCGCCGGAAGGGCCGATGATGCTCACGACCTCGCCCCTGAATATTTTTTCACTGATGCCTTTCAAAACCTCGAGCTTTCCGAAATTTTTCTTCAGATCGATCGTTTCAATCAAGGGAATTCTGTTCTCAGTCACTGACGCTCAACCTCTTTTCCATTTTTTTGACGCCAAAGGACAGCACCAGGGTCACGACCAGGTAGATGCCCGCAATGATGAGCTGCGGCTGCCAGACCAGATATTTATTGGCCAGGATCGTCCGCGTGTACATGAGCTCATACAGCATGAAGGTGCCGGCCAGGGACGTCTCCTTGATCATCGCGATGTATTCGTTGCCAAGGGCGGGCAGGATGTTCTTGACAGCCTGCGGGAGGATGATCCGCAGCATGGTCTGGCTTTTTGTCAGGCCGAGTGACCTGGCCGCCTCCGTCTGGCCGGGATCGACGGAACCTATGCCGCCGCGGATGATCTCTGCGACGTAGGCGCTGGAGTTTAGGGTCAGCGCCAGCATGACAAAGTAGACCTTGTCAATGCGGTTTAAGGCCGGGATCGCCATCGGCAGAAAATAATAAGAAATGTACATCTGCACCAGAAGAGGAGTCCCGCGCAGTACGTTCACGTAGACCGACGCAATGAACGAGATGAATTTATTCTTGGACAGCTGAACAAAGGCGACGGCTGCGCCGAGGACTGAGCCAAGGGTCACCGCGATGAACGCGTATTTCAGCGTTCCGGCAAGTCCCTTCAGAAAGATCGGCCAGTATTCGACAAGTACGTCAATAACACTTTTTCCCATGGTATAAACTCCCTGTTATGTGGTTTATGCGGCGGAAGGCCGATCATTCAAGGCCTGCCAGCTTTTTGGCTTCTTTGTAAAAGTCGCCGTAGTAGCCGTTTTCCTTGACGGTTTCGAGGATGGTATTGATGACGGTCATCAATTCTGTTTCGCCTTTCTTCGCCATCATGACGGTCCCTTCATAATCTCCGTAAAGAGAAAGGTTGAAGTTGACGCCTGTCATGGCAAATTTCCCTTCCGAAGAATCGACATACTGCTGTGCGGTATCCCCGTCCAGAGCGAGGGCATCACACTTTCCGGCTGCCAGACTGAGGATTGCCTGGTCAAGCGTGGATACGAATTCGAGTTCGGTAGTGCCGCTTTGATCCAGGGCGAGGATCTGATCCTCCACGTACATCTGCTGCAGGGAATTAGACTGTGCAATGATATGCTTGCCAACGAAATCTGCACAGTTGTTATAGTTTCCTTCTTCCCCGGCCGGGCAGATCAGCGTGTGGAAGGCGGCTTCATCGGGGTCGCCGATATAGCCGACGGACAGTTCGTAGTTCTCTGCGCGGTCGGCTTTCCAGCCGTAGCCAGAGACGCCGAGGTCGGTCTTGCCGGTGTCAACAGCGGCCATGGTTGCGCCGAAATCCATGGTTTCAATAGCGAGATCGACGCCGAGGCAGTCGGCAATGTATTTCGCGAGCATCATTTCGGAGCCGTAGATGGTGCCGTCTTCGGTCACGAATTCGGCAGCCGGATAGTCGGGAGAGGTCGCGATCGTCAAAACGCCTTTATCGAGGATCTCTTTCAGCTTCCCGGAGGCGTTCGACAGATCGAGTTCGGGCTTCTTCAGATCGGTGGTGTCCAGCAGATACGCGTAGGTGGAAGTGGTGCCGGTCTTTTTCTCGTTTGTTTTTTCTCCGCAGCCGGAAGCAGAGAGGCAGACGGCAAGGACAAGGGCCGCAGCAAGAATCTTTTTCATGGTGTTCTTCATTTCTTTCTCCTTTGGTTTTACTTCTCGTGCGGCGCAGGTTTTCTCGCATGATTGCGGTCTGCAGGGATTAAAAAAGCCCGCCCCGACACTGTTTGTGACAATGTCGGGACAGGCTGAAAAGTCTGCGGTACCACCCGGCTTCGTATGTTTGACCATACGCTCTCTGCGCGCCTCCTGCAAGGCACCGGCTTTCTTATACAGAGGGCCACTCTGTCTCCCCTACTTCGGATCTCTCCGGTTTGGTTCGCCCTCGGGAGCGCGTTCGCTTTTCTGCTGTCGCCGCCTTCCACCATCGCGGCTCTCTGTAGACAGGTGAGGAAAAACTACTATTCTCCGTCATCGGTTTATTGGATTTGCGTCCTATTCTACACGAAGGAGATCATTTGTCAAGCCTTTTTTGAAAAAAATTCGCAACAGAATATTGTTGTGTCAAAATTCTATCTTCGTGAGAAGTATTGCCTCTAAAAATGTATTATCGCTACCTTATTGGTTAATCTGTTCCTTGACCGTCTGGGTATTTTTGCTATAATAAAAATATATATCAGGCACGAACAAAGCGCCCTGAACCAGGCGCGAAAAGAACTCATCAACAGGAAAAGTACAGCGGATAATCGGGAGGGCAGATGATGAAAAAGCGGAAAAAGAACATATGGATGCTGCTGACGCTTGTTCTTATCGTTTCATTTTGGGGAATGAAGGCTGAGGCAGCCTCAAACTTTATCTACGACATCGATAATATCCACGACGGAACGGTAAGTGCCGCATATGAGGCAAAAATCTATTACTACGGATATGAGGACCAGATCCAATCGGCAGCCGTGAGCGCGGGGACCCTGCCGGACGGGCTGACTTGCTCTGTCGACAAGGGCTTCAACTCGGTAAAGATCTCGGGAACGCCGACAAAGGCGGGCACGTTCACGTTCAGGATCACGGCGATCAGCGAGAATAAGGCGGCGGTCACTTCAAAGGATTACACGGTCACGATCTGTACGTCCTGGACCACCTTCAGTCTGTCGCTTACGGACTGCAGTGCAAAGCACGATTCCGGGACTGTCGACACCTATTTCCGGGCAGGCGAAAAGGTCACGCTGATCCCGAAGGACCTGATGAAGACGGAATACGTTTATTCCTGGAAAAACAATGCGGGACTTGCGATCCGGACCGGAAACATTACCGAAAAGCTATTAGGTGAGGTCAACACGTTCTTCATGCCGGCCAAAAATGTTTCCGTCGAATGCCTGAGAGAGAGCAAGGACCTGGGAATGCTGAATCATGAAGCTGTTCCGAGCAAAGGGGCGGATGAAACCTGCGGGCGGATCGCCATAAAATCGATGGATCTGGCTCTAGAACTGGGGATCGTGAAGAACATCGGCTATATCAAGGAAGGACATACAGCCGATACGACCAATCAGAGGATCCTGTATTATTACAATATCGACCTGGATAAGGACGGTACGGTCGACCTGGAAATGATGGATAACTGGGGGTCGCGTTACGGATCAGGCAGCGGCGGCGAGGTCTGCTATATGAGAATTGCAGACGGCCGGAGCGTGTACGGGACCTGGACGGTGGAGATCCCCAAGACAGCGATCTATTCAACCTCTGCATACGGACTGTATTCCAAAATCGTGTTTAACATGGGGAATAAGAGCTCCGGTTCTTCGGGCAGCTCCGGTTCCTCCGGGTCGTCGGGCTCTTCAGGGGCTTCCTCAGCCTGCCCGGCTTCTTCTTCAGGCCATAAGATCTCGGCTGTTCCGGGCAAGAATTTTGACTGCGAAGCGGATGGCTGGACATGGCACTGCGAATGTTCGGCATGCGGCGAATGGTTCTGGGATACGGCAGGCAAGTCGAAGATCAGCAACAAAAATGATGTGATCCTGAAGGCGACCGGACACAACTGGAGTGAGTGGAAGGTCGTGAAGGAAGCGACGGCGACGGAGGACGGTCTCAGAGAGCGCGTCTGCTACAACAATAAGTACCATAAACAGCAGGAGGTGATCCCTGCGACAGGTGTGAAGCCGACCGAACCTCCTACGACGGAAGCACCGACAGAACCTCCTGCGACGGAAGCCCCGACTGAGCCTCAGACGACTGAAGCGCCGACCGAACTTCAGACAACCGAAGCGCCGACCGAGCCGGCTCTTCCGACGACCGAAGCACCTACTGAACCGGCTCTTCCGACAACGGAAGCGCCTACGGAACCGGCGGCTACGGAGAAGCCTTCCGTTCCGGCGTCGACCGAAGCGCCTGCGCCGCAGACGCCGAATGCGCAGACGCCGACCGAAGCCTCTCCTCCGGCGGGGAGCGGTGGCGGCAATACGATCCTCTACATTCTGTTAGGCGTAATGGCGACGGTCGCCGGCCTTCTGGGAGGGATCCTGATCGGCGGAAGGAACAAGGCAAAGGCTTCCGACAGCGAAAAGAAAGGCAAGGATAAGGAATAAGGCCTGCTGAGGAAAGAGGAGGAAAAATAATTGATCTTCAAAGGGGGCGGTTCTTCCGCCTCCTTCTTGCTGGCAGAAAAAAACTATGATATATTAATAGATAAAGCCGAAAACGGCATTTGCAGCCGGGGGTTTCCGGCCGATTAGAACGAAGGCGGTCAACCATGCTTAACGAAGACGAGAAGTTCATGAAAAAAGCGCTGCATCAGGCGCGGCGCGCCGCAGCAAAAGGAGAGATCCCCATCGGCTGCGTGATCGTAAACGACGGCAGGATCGTGTCGCGCGCCTTCAATGAACGGCTGAGCAAGAAATCGACGTTAGCTCACGCAGAAATCAGCGCCATCGATAAGGCAAGCCGGAAGCTTGGCGACTGGCGGCTTGAAGGCTGCACCATGTACGTCACCCTTGAACCCTGTCAGATGTGCGCCGGCGCGTTAGTTCAGTCGCGCATCGACCGCGTGGTCATCGGAACGATGAATCCCAAGGCGGGGTGCGCAGGCTCCATCCTTAATCTGCTGCAGATGCCGGAGTTCAATCATCAGGTCGAGATCACGACCGGTGTACTGCAGGAGGAATGCAGCCGTATTCTGCAGGATTTTTTCAAGGACCTTCGCGTAAGAGTGAAGGAAGAGAAAAAGACGGCTGGAGAGACAGCAAAAGTGATTACCGAATAAAAAATCCGGAGGAGAAAACCAAAAATGAAAAGATTTCTAAGCCTTTTGCTATGCACAGTGATGCTCCTTACGATGGCAGCCTGCGGAAAAAAACAGGCAGAAACGACGACTGAGCCGTGATTCGATCGGCACAGATTTCCTGGAGGAGAACCAGATTGGAGAGATTACAAGGCTTGAAGGTACGATCAGAGCCTACCATGTTGATGAAAACTATGAAGAGAGTGTCTATGCGGAAAATGACTTTGTGATCACCTATGAGGATGGAAAAGCTTCCGTTGCGATCACTCCGGCAGAGTGATTCCCTATCGTCACACACTGATCAAATAAGGAGGTCGGTCTATGAAAGAGAACACATTTTTCCCTGAGATCCACGGCAATTTCGGTTTTGGCTGCATGCGCCTGCCTATGCTTGATGACAAAACGGTCGATAAGGAGCAGTTCAGCCGGATGGTTGATGCATTTATCGAAGCCGGGTTCAACTACTTTGATACGGCACATGGTTATATCAACGGTCTTTCCGAAACCGCAATCGCGGAATGCATAGCAAAACGCTATGACAGAGACCGCTTCCTGCTGACCAACAAACTGACATCCCCCTATTTTAATTCGCAGGAGGAGATCCGGCCGTTTTTTGAGCAGCAGCTTGCTGCCTGCGGTGTCGACTACTTCGATTTCTATCTGATGCATGCGCAGGGAAGCGATAACTATCCGAAGTTCCAGGCCTGCAAGGCTTACGAAACCGCTTATGCATTCAAGCAGGAAGGTCTGATCCGCCATTTTGGCATTTCCTTCCACGACAAGCCGGAAGTCCTGGATATGATCCTGACCGAGCATCCCGAAATCGAGATCGTACAGATTCAGTTCAACTATATCGATTATGATGAACCTTCCGTGGAAAGCCGCAGATGCTATGAGGTCTGTGAGAAGCACGGCAAGCCGGTTATCGTGATGGAACCGGTCAAGGGCGGAAACCTCGTAAAGCTTCCGGAGGAGGCAGATGCGGTTTTCAGAAATCTCGGAGGTGGAAGCAACGCGAGTTATGCGGTGCGTTTTGCTGCAGGATTCCCGCAGATGGCTATGGTCTTATCCGGCATGAGCGATATGGCACAGATGGAAGACAACATCCGGACGATGAAGGATTTTAAGCCGCTGGATGAAAACGAGATGAAGGCGATCGATGAGGTTGTCCGCATCTTCAGAGAGAAGAAACTGATTCCCTGCACCGGCTGCCGTTACTGCGTGGAAGAGAATCAGTGCCCGATGGGGATCCGCATCCCGGATATCTTCCGGGCGGTCAATACCTTTGAGACCTTCCACAGCTGGACTGTCCGCGGTTATTATAGTGACGTGCTGACGGCTGACGGCCACGCAAAGGCTTCGGAGTGCATCGGCTGCGGCGGATGCGAAGCGGTATGCCCGCAGCATCTTGAAATTCGCGAGCTTTTGGCGAAAGCGGCATCTGTCTTCGAAAAATAAGCTTTACTGCAGCGCGGGCAGGGATGTCTGCGCTGCATCCTATAGATTAAATCCCGGAGAGGCGCATTATGCTAAAAAAACTGATCCGTCAGATGTTGACAGCGCAGATCCTGTCCGCACTGACGGTAACCCTTTGTCTTCTGATTGACAGTATTGTTATCGGTCGTTTTTTAGGTGTGAAGGCAATTGCCGCCTATGGCCTGGCAAATCCCATACTTCTGATTATCGGCGCTTTCGGCAGTGCCCTGTCGGCCGGTGTACAGGTGGTGTGCAGCAAATCACTTGGACGCGGCCTGCAGGAGGAGACCAATGCCGGCTATTCCTCTGCGATCGGACTTGGGGCAGCTTTTTCCATTCCCTTCACCCTGATCATCTTTTTCCTGAGCGTACCGGCGAGCAAGATCCTTGGCGCTGACACAGAACAGCTTGTTGTCGACACCTCCGCCTATATCCGCGGCTTTATCCTTGGTGCACCGGCAACCATGGGGGCGTTAATTCTGGTGCCGTTCATGCAGATGGCCGGAAAGACAACACTGCTGATCGTATCTGTTGCCGCGATGACGATCACGGATATCGTCATGGACTTGCTGAATGTCATCGTGTTCCATGGCGGCATGTTCGGCATGGGACTTGCGTCATCGTTAAGTTATTATGCGGCGCTTTTGATTGCGGGAGCTTATTTCCTGTCAAAAAAATGCTTCTTCAAGTTCAGACCTGGACTGATCAGTAAGGCTAAAATCAAGGAACTGGTGACCAACAGCATTCCGGCTATTTTCAGTATGGCGGCATCGGTTGTCATGGTCTTCGGGATGAACAGGATCCTGCTTGCCAGAGGCGGCAGTGATGCTGTTGCGGCTTTCTCCGTGATCAGTTCCATCGGCAACGCCAGCAACTGCATTACGACAGGCATCGGAGGTGTGTCGCTGACACTGACCGGGATCTTCTACAATGAAGAGGATAAATCCGGACTGCGGACAATGCTGAAGGAACTGGCTCTCCAGGGAGTCATGCTTGGCTGTGCAGTCGGTCTGCTGTTAGTTGTGATCGCACCACCTGCCGTTGGCCTGTTTATCACGGAAGCCGGCAGATCGCGCGGTATGGCCATCATTGGCCTCAGACTGTATGCACTTGGACTGATGCCAAGCTGTCTGACCGGCCTGATCAAAAACGGTTACCAGAGCGCCGGCAAGGAACGCTATACCGAGGTCATTTCTACAGTGCAGAATGCGGTATTCCCCCTGCTTTTCGCTTTGCTCCTCTCGATCAATGTTCATTCGCGGTATATGACGGGAGTCTGGTTCTACTTTGGCTGTGCAGAAATCGCGACACTCCTTCTGATCTGCCTGTTTGTCCGCAAAAAGAGCGGCAAACCGGCCTGGGAGGACCTGAACGTTTTGATGCTGCCGGAGAATTTCAGTGTGAAAGCGGAAGAGATGATGGAGGTCGAGATCCGCTCTGTCGAACAGGTGACAGAGGCTTCGGAAGCGGCTTATCATTTCTGCATGTCACAGAGCGGTGACCGCTCGCTCAGCTACAAATTGTCGCTGTGCGTGGAGGAAATGGCTTCCAATGTGGTCCTGCACGGCTTTACCAAGGACAATCATGAACATCATTTGTCCGTTCGCCTGATGCATAAGAATGGCCGCTGGATCCTGCGTTTCCGTGATGACTGCAGGGCATTTGATCCGATTCATTATGTGCCGAAGGGCGACGATAAGATGAAAGGCATGGGAATCCGTCTGGTCATGCAGCTGGCAGACGAAGTCCGCTACACCTATTCCATCAACCTGAACAACCTGATGATCATGCTGAAAGATAAACAGTAAGCAGTCGGTTCATAAGAAAAAGGGGCTTTACAGCCCCTTTTTTGCATATTTGGCCACGATGGCCTGCATTTCCGAAAAGTGATCTTCCATATCCTGCAGGAGTTTGAACTGCGTACGGCAGCGGTCGAGGTTGTGATCGGGATAAGACGTGCGGAAATAATGATCACCCTCCAGATAGTCCGTCAGGAAACGAATGCCTAACTCAAGCGTAATAATTCGTGCGCCCCAGGGAAGGTATTCCAGTTCGGCTTCGGTCAGACAGCCGTCTGTCCCGGCAAGAAAGCCCCTGGTGTAGCGCTCATAAAGGTCAAGATCAAGATTGACAAGGGAAAGATCCTTTTCGTCTTCCCGGCAGTGATTCGCTCCGAAACGGATCGAATCGCCGAAGTCAAAAATGGCAAGACCGGGCATCGTGGTGTCCAGATCGATGATGCATACGCCTTCTCCGCTCTTGCAGTCAAAAAGCACATTGTTCAGTTTTGTATCATTATGCGTGACCCGGAGAGGCAGGATGCCCTGACGCAGAGCTTCCATGGCCACAGAACAGTCAGCCTCATGCTCCGTGACAAAGCGGACCTCATTGGCAGCCTTAGCGGAACGGCCAAGCGTATCCCGCTCAAGTGCTTTTCGGAACAGCGTCAGTCTGTTCTCCGTGTCGTGAAAATGCGGGATGGTCTCATAGAGCGTTTCCGCCGGATAATCCGTCAGCATCCGCTGAAAATGTCCGAAAGCGCGTGCAGAAGCTTCAAACAGCTCAGGCGTTGCTTCCTGCAGGCAGACGGTGTCTTCCACAAAAGGGACGAGCCGCCAGACATTGTTTTCCGAATCCGTATAAAAATCTTTTCCGTCACGGGTATGGTCAAGGCTTAAGGTTTCGCGGGAAGGATCGCCTCCGGAGATTTCAATCTTCCTGCGGAGAAAAGAGGTGATCGCGACAAAATTCTGCATCAGCTCCTCGGGATGAGGGAAGGCAGCCCGTGAGATCCGCTGCAGCATATAGCGGGCACTTGTTTCGTCTTCCCGCTTGACTGTCACACAGAAGGTATCATTGATGTGACCCTCGCCGTAGCGCTCGGCTGCGATGATCGTGCCCGGAAAATCGTAGGCCCCAAGAACTTCGCTCAGTATTTTCTGCTCCTTGGTTTCTTCGGGGAGCATTTGTTCTCTATTCATATTTGTTCATACCGCCAAATCTGTTCTCATAAGCACTGTGATCACAGCGCACAACCATATAATATGCCACAAAACTCAGAAATATGCAATCATTTCGGGCGAAAACGGTTCCTAACGGAATGAAAAACGGCGAATTCCGTCTTGCTGAGATATAGGCGGATATGATACAATTCACAAAGTAACAGGCAGTTTTGCTGCATAGCATGATACCCTTCCTGGCATGCCGGAAGTGATGGATGATATAAAAGACTATGACAGAAACGATGAACAATCCGGTGAAAATCCTGCTGGTTCAGACCATTAATCTGAATCTGGGGGACAGTGTCCTGTCAGATTGTGACGCTTACCTTCTGCAGAAGTGTTTTGGTAGGAGAGAACATAAAATCTTCCGCTACAGTATTTCCTCGCGAGATATCGGACAGGTCCGTTATGTGGATGCGGTCATTTTTGCCGGGGGCATTTTTAAAGTCAGCAATGAAAAGTTCTGGCTGTATATTCCGGAGCTTTTGCGGGAAGCCGACCGCCTCGGTGTGCCCGTCTTTTTCAGCGCGATCGGGGTGGAAGCCTATTACCCGGACGATGAGAGAAGTGTCGAATTAAGGGAAGCGCTGAATCTGCCCTGCGTAAAAGGGATCAGTGTCCGGGACGATATTCTGACGCTGCGCCGGGACTATATCACAAATCCCGATATTCATATCAGCAGCGTCTATGATCCGGCTGTCTGGTGCAAAAAAGTATATGCTGAAGCACTGGAAGATAACGACCCGGAAAAGAAGCTGTTAATTGGCGTAGGGATTGCCAGGGAGAAACTGTTTGAGGATTATGGACACCCGGAAGTAACGAAGGAAGTGCAGATGGAATTCTGGCTTGGCGTTATCGCTGAGTTAGAAAAAAGAAAAATGCCCTGGATGCTTTTTACAAACGGTGATCACGGTGATGAGATGATGGCAGATGAAGTACTGGCGGCAGTCGGCCACGGAGATAAAGCTCCGGCGCCGGCGGACAGCACTGAACTTGTGCGGATGATCAGCGGCTTTTCTGCTGTATTTGCAGCACGAATGCACTCGAATATCATTGCCTATTCATTGGGGATTCCTTCCGTCGGCATTATCTGGAATCAGAAGCTGCGGTTCTGGGGAAAGAAGATCGGCTGTCCGGAGCGTTTCTTTGAAACAGATGAAATGGATCCCGCAGTCATGGTTCAGACACTGGAAAATGCGCTGTCCGGCCATGCAAAGAAGCCTTCCTTCTTCAAGAAACAAGGCGTTTACCGCGCCCTGCGGCAGTTTGTCAGGAAGTATTGTCAGGTCAGGCCGGACCGGGAGCATGAAACTTTACCGGTTCATGAAAGAATGGTGGCAACGGCTCTCGGCGGTATTGACAAGCGCTGCCGCAATACGAATTCCCGGGCAGCCCTTCAGTATTCGCTGGATCACGGTTACAGGAATTTTGAGCTGGATCTGCGGCTGACCTCTGACGAGATCCTGGTGTGCGTGAACCGCTGGCACCGTGATACCTATAAGATGTTTGATCTGCCGGTGGGGGAGGAGGTGAATTTTCCTGCTCTTTCCCTTCAGGAGTTTCAGAACGTATGCAGCTACAGGCGTTTCCCGACGATGACATTTCATGAATTTGTGACCTTTGCCTCGCCTTTATTTGGCGGAAGCGGGAGGCGGTTAATTCTCTCTGTCGGCAGGCCGTCAGAGGCACAGCTTTCTGTCATGCTGAAGCAGCTGAAGGATGAACTGAAAAACAGTATGATGAATCCGAAAGATCTGTTTTTGCGCGTGGAAAGACGCAAAGATGCTGAAGCGGTAAAGGCGGCAGGACTGCAGATTTCTCTTGTATTCTACATTATTCCGCCGAAGGATCAGGAGGCAGAAGACCTGGCTGCATTTATCAGAAAGCAGTTGGCATTCTGCACGAAACAGAAGATCAGCTTGGCTGCCCTTTCCGAACAATATTACGACAGTGAAACGGCAGATCTGTTTCAGGAGGCTGGAGTTGCGCCGGTGGTCTTTACCTATATTCAGACAGAGCGGATCCTTGAAGCGCTGCGAAGCGGCGCATTTGCAGCAAGTCATTTTTATGATCCGGATTATATCTCAGACCTAATCAGCTGATTGTCGGATTGTTCGGATTTCACGAAAAAAAGCCGCCCGCGGGCGGCTTTT
>DJYD01000017.1:500-3672 GCA_002449955.1 Lachnospiraceae bacterium UBA6987 | reverse complement strand
TTCCTGATGCAGTTCCAGTCCGACCTGATCAATACCCCTGTTCAGCGTCCTGAGTGCGTAGAGACAACCGCTATGGGTGCTTCCTATCTGGCAGGCCTTGCAGTCGGTTTCTGGTCCAACAAAGAAGACGTTATCAAGAACTGGGCACTGGACAAAGTATTCGAGCCCGCTATGGACGATGCCACAAGGCAGGAAGAGCTCAGGGGCTGGAAGAAGGCTGTCAACGCTACTCTCGGCTGGGCAAAAGAGTGATCGGACAGTGTGCTGTCTGAGTCATCAAAGCAGCTGAAAACAGATTCTGCCGGCACTGTTGATCAGATTATGGCGTGATAACTGATACAGACCATATCTGACAGACAGCCGGACAGATTCCGCAACAAGTGCAAACAGACCGGACGGCAGCGCGGGGAAACGCGGCGGATGGTCTTTGCATAAACAGTAATCATTCATTTATACACCGGCGCCGGACTTAACCGGTCCGGCGCAGAACCTAAAAGGGGGTTTATTATGAACGGTATGAGTATTCTGATCTGTGAACTGGTTGGTACCGCGATGCTCGTCCTTCTCGGCGACGGCGTCTGCATGAACCTGAACCTGAACAAGTCCGGCCAGAAGGGCGGCACAAGTACCCACGGCGGCATCGGCTGGGGCCTTGCAGTTATGGTTCCCGCGTTTATTTTCGGGAAAGCCACCGGCGCGCATTTCAATCCTTCCGTTACAATCGCACTGGCTGTCAATGGCAGCGTATCCTGGGGCCTGGTTCCTTTCTATGTGATCGGCGAGATGGTCGGCGGCTTTGTCGGCGCTGCGATCCTTACCATCATGTATCATGATCACCTTGCGGCAACACCCGAGAATGATGTCAAGCGCGGCTGCTACTGCACAGCTCCTTCCATCCGCAACACCGGTCTCAACTTCTTCTCAGAGTTTGTTGACACCTTCGTTCTGATGTTCGCAATCCTGGGCATCGGCCAGACTGTAGCCGGAGATACCGGCCTCAACTTCGTCTTCGTATGGGGCATCATCATGGCCATCGGCTTCTCCTTCGGCGGCGTGACAGGATATGCAATGAACGCAGCCAGAGATCTGAGCCCTCGTCTCTGCTTCGCACTTATGTGCCCCGGCGAGAACAAGGATGCGGACTGGGGCTATGCATGGATCCCTGTGATCGCTCCGATCTGCGGCGCAGTCGTTGCGGCACTCGTCTATGGCATCATGCCTTTCCCGGCATAATCTGAGTATTGAGAATCTGTGTTCGTGATTGAAAATCATGACCCGGACAAATGAATCTTGATCAGAGCGACGGGAGAAAAAGATTCAGGAAAAGACAGAACCAATCTGTCATACAGTGCATGATCAGAACACCAACTATTATTCGATCTGATTCTGCCTGTACTTCCGCTTTATAAGTGAATTATTGATCATTGCGGAGATGGAGTCAGGTAATCATAACCCCCCTTTTTGAAGGGGCAAGGATTGTCCGGCTCCATTTTTTGCAAAATAGTACAGAATTGTCTGTAAATCTGATCGTTTCAAACCATCAGGAGGAAACAACTTAT
This sequence comes from Lachnospiraceae bacterium UBA6987, assembly GCA_002449955.1. Taxonomy (GTDB): domain Bacteria; phylum Bacillota; class Clostridia; order Lachnospirales; family Lachnospiraceae; genus UBA6987. The sequence continues at coordinate 2,113 of DJYD01000017.1, read as the reverse complement.
GTATGATGTAATCATCATCGGCGCAGGCGTCACGGGAAGCGCGGTAGCACGCGAGCTCTCCCGCTACAAACTGAACGTCTGTGTACTGGAGAAAGAAGAAGATGTATGCTGCGGCACATCCAAGGCCAACAGCGCCATCATCCACGCCGGATTTGACGCGGCTGAGGGTTCTCTCATGGCCCGCTTCAACGTGCGCGGCAATGAAATGATGGATCAGCTCGCAGCGGATCTGGATATTCCGTTCAAGAGAAACGGAGCTATGGTCGTGTGTATTCACGAGTCCGAGAAGGACGGTCTGAAGGATCTGTATGACCGCGGTGTCGCCAACGGCGTCAAGGGACTTCAGATCCTGAACCGCGAAGAAGCGCTTGAAAAGGAGCCCAACCTCTCCGAGAAGGTGGTGGCGGCTCTCTATGCGCCTACCAGCGGAATCGTCTGTCCCTTCATGCTCAATATCGCCATGGCTGAGAACGCCAACGTAAACGGCGTGGAATTCTTCTTCAATACGGAAGTCGAAAAACTGACCCCCGCGACCTGCGAAAAATGCGGTCAGCCCATCTGGAAGATCCGCACCAATAATGGCGAGTACAAGGCAAAATATGTCATCAATGCCGCAGGTGTATATGCGGATTATTTCCACAATATGGTCTCTGAAAAGAAGATCCATATCACCCCCAGACGCGGCGACTACTGCCTGCTCGACAAGACTGTCGGCGGTCATGTCAGCCACACAATCTTCCCTCAGCCCACAAAGCTCGGCAAGGGCGTTCTGGTCTCCCCGACCGTTCACGGCAACCTCATCGTAGGCCCTACAGCTATCGATATTGAGGACAAAGAAGCCAATGCCACTACAGCTGCAGGAATCAATGATCTGATTTCCAAAGCAGGCGATCATGTCCGCAACCTGCCCATCCGCCAGGTGATCACCTCCTTCGCCGGCCTTCGCGCTCACGAGGACGGCCATGAGTTCATCATCGGCGAGGTCGAGGATGCTCCTCACTTCATCGACTGCGCAGGTATCGAATCACCCGGTCTGACCTCTTCTCCCGCGATCGGAGAGTATGTCGGTCAGATGATGAAGGAGAAAATGGGTCTGGAAGAGAAGGAAGAGTGGACCGGAACCAGAAAAGGTATCCTGAATCCCTCGGATCTCTCGATTGAAGAGCGCAACGAGCTCATCAAAAAGGAGCCCGCTTACGGCCGCATCATCTGCCGCTGTGAGATGGTCACCGAGGGCGAGATCATGGACGCGATCCATCGTCCGCTCGGAGCCCGCTCGCTTGACGGCGTGAAGCGCAGAACCAGAGCCGGAATGGGCAGATGCCAGGCGGGATTCTGCTCACCCCGCACAATGGAGATCATCAACAGAGAGCTTGGAATTCCTATGGAGAAAATCACAAAACTCGGCGGAGATTCCAAGATGGTCCTTGAGAGAACGAAAGGAGGTGCGCAGTAATGGCAGGCATGATTTCCTATGATATCGTGATCGTCGGCGGCGGCCCTGCCGGCCTTGCAGCTGCGGTTTCCGCCAAAAAGGCGGGCACGGACAGCATCCTCATCATTGAGCGTGACAAAGAACTGGGCGGCATCCTGAACCAGTGCATCCACAACGG
>DJYD01000017.1:0-456 GCA_002449955.1 Lachnospiraceae bacterium UBA6987 | reverse complement strand
CTTCATACATTCAAAGAAGAGCTGACCGGTCCCGAGTACGCATATCGCTTTATCGAGCAGGTCTATGACCTGGGCATCGAATATAAGCTGGACACTATGGTCATGGACATCTCCAATGACAAGGTCGTTACAGCCATGAACCGCACCGAGGGCATGTTCCAGGTCAAGGCGGGAGCCGTGATCCTGGCGATGGGATGCCGCGAGAGGCCCAGAGGCGCCCTGAACATCCCCGGCTATCGTCCTGCAGGTATCTACAGCGCCGGCACAGCCCAGCGTCTGGTCAATATGGAAGGCTACATGCCCGGCCGCGAAGTCGTTATCCTGGGTTCCGGTGATATCGGCCTGATCATGGCCCGCCGCATGACTTTTGAGGGGGCGATCGTCAAGGTCGTCGCAGAACTCATGCCTTTCTCCGGCGGTCTGAAGAGAAATATCGTCCAGTGTCTGGACGACTAC
>DJYD01000029.1 GCA_002449955.1 Lachnospiraceae bacterium UBA6987 | reverse complement strand
AAGACAGCCCCTCCGGTCACGTCCGGAAGGGCTGTTGAATTTTCACGCTTCGAGAATTTGAAGAATCTCACCTCGAAAGCCATAAGACCTCCTTAATCCATAAGGAACACGATGCAATTCTCGGTAAAGTCATTCCAGTAGCGCAGGTCGAACGACCAGAAGATGTTCGAATACTCTCCGCGCGGGTTATAGATCGAACCCATCTTCTCATGGATGGTGGTATAACCGGCAGCTTCCTCATCCATCAGGACCGCGAAGATATTGTCGGTCTTCGTGGCGCTTGCGGGCGTGACCAGCGTTCCGGCGCTGCCCATGTAGGTGGCCTTCACGTTGACCGCTGCGGGATCATCGATCGCCTGCCAGTAGTTTACCGTCTCATCGTAGGCGTAGCGGATGAAGTTATCATGGTAAGTATCAGCCAGCACGCGGGCCTCGGTCGAATAGCGGGCCGGGCCGTAGAAGAACACCTTCTGACGCTCCAGCGGGGTGTGTCTCGCGATCTCCTTACCGGTCACGTTGATATGATACTTAATGGAACGCTCGGTCATCTTGCTGGAAAGCTCCGCGATCCGCGCATATACCCACTGCATAAACGGCGCGTAATTGGCCGGCTGCATCACGGTCGTACCGGTAAGGGAAAGGCCGGTAGCAGAGTTATACTCAGTCAGCAGGTGAATGACGTTTCCGGAGTCCCCCGCCACCTTACCGCCGATCAGGTTCGCGATACAGGCTCTCGCAAGAGCTTCACGCGCCTGGGCGTGCTTGTCGGTGATATTCGACATGATCATGGAAATAAAGCTGCCGAACTCATCCGGGCCCTTGAACGCGTTATCCAGCTGATCATCGAAAACGGTCAGCTCATCCGCGTAAGTGTCCGCACCGTAGAAATTCGTCTGCAGGACCTCAGGCTGGCGGATCACGAACGGATCCACGGTCGTGCCGTCAACAAGGTTCCACTTCTCAGCCTGGATAAAAGGCCGGTCCACGGAATTCAGTTTCCGGACATGGTTGCCCCAGCGGACGGAGTCTACGCGCAGGCCCTGAAACTTCTCGAAGTAAGGACGGATGGAAAAGATCGTTTTGCTCAGAGTCTGGCTGATCGCGTTCATGATCGGGTCAGCGCCGGCTTTCAGCGTGGTCTGTGCGACCGTGATAAAGTCGCTGGTATTGGTCGCGGTCAACTGGGCCTGCCCGGTGGCCTGAGTCGCGATGGAATTAAGTACGGTTACGATCTGCTCGAAAGTAAGATCATTAGCAGCCATAGATTAAACCTCCTTTTTGGTTTTCGGATTGATGATGCTGGCCAGTACGTCACCGACCGTTTCCTTGTCGGGCCCGCCGAAATTGTCCTGACGGACCGCAGCTGCAGAAAACGTAGACCGCAGGTCTTCGATCTGCTGACGGAGTGCCTCGATCGTCTGCATAAGCTCGACAGGATCCTGCGCGGGCTCCGGTGCTTTCTCAGGCTCCGGCACTTTTGCGGGTTCGGGCTCCGGTTCCTTTTCGGGTTCCGGTGTCAGCGTCATGCTGCGGATCTCGTCTGCGGTAAATCCTGCGCTGATAAGCGCTCTCACGTCTTCAAAATTCATAAGTGCTCCTTTCTGATCATTAATAATTATTTTTATGTGCATGCCTGATAATAGCAGGCAGGTCACGCCTCATGTAGTTACGGTCCACATTCCCGTAAATTCCGGGCACGCGTCCGGTGGAAGTATACTGCCATACGTCCCAGTTTCGGGAAGGCTCCCGGCCATAGCGGGCTACCCACAGCGTAAAGTCAGTAAGTTTAGAACCGTCACAACGATCACGAAAGCCGGAAATATCCGATGCGTAAATACCGACAAAATAGCCCTTCTTCTCCAGCCACCGGCAGAAGTAGATCGCAGCTTCCGTAGCTGCCTTCTTGTCTTTCGGGTCAGACGTTTCCAGGTCAAGGTATATGGGCATGGAAAACTGTTTGCCTTTGATGATATTGTAAAACCTTTTCGCATCGGCTTCCGCGTCCTTCTTCGTGAGCATCTTCGGACCGATGAAATAATAACATCCCACGTCCAGCCCGGCAGCAGTGGCAGCAGCGTAATTCTCTTCGAAATTCTTATCTTTATAAAATCCCGCGTCACTACCGCCGGCTTTGATGATCACGAACGAAATGCCGGAAGCCCTGACTTTCTGGAAGTTGATCGGTCCTGCGTCATTATTCCAGTGACTGATGTCAATGCCTTCTTTAATCACGGCCAAGATTATCGATCCTCCTTTCGATGGACTCCAACAGCGTTTTCAGCGCTGACAGGACACTGTTGTTTTCATTGATGCAGTTCTTCAGCGTGTCGATCTCTTCTTTGTGGCTCTCCCGCTCTTTGTTGAGATACCAGAACAGCGCAATACACGCAGCAATAGGAAAGCCCAAAGATGATATGATCGGGGTCAGCTGTGAAAGCTCCATTGACAGGCCCTCCTTATTAATTAAATTAGGGCCGGTAAGATCGTAGCGGAGCAACTACTGCGCCGAGCCTTCCGGGCTCTGTCCTACGGCGCTCCGGCCCTTATGACGGAATTAACATATTTATGTCAAATTGTCAATACAGCCTTCGGAACAGGATCTCCGATGCATAATCGGAAAAATCGATCTTTTTGCGCAGATACAGATCGTATAGAAGCGGATAGGCCCTGACAAAAGCAAGTGCGTCCTTTTCACTGGACGTGAAAACATTACGGAACACTCCGGCCTTTTTGCGCGTGCAGTAATATCTTTTATTTGATTTGTGCCGATAAATGCAGAGCTTGTCCACCTGCGCCACCGGCACATATTCCGTAAGATTTCTTTTTACAGAAACATGTTCCCGGAAGTCATTAAACTGGTTTTCCAGCGCCATTTCATTATAGGCGGAGCCTGCAGCGAATTTATATAAGGCGGTCCGGCTTTTTTTATCCGATACCGGCGAGCGGTTCAGAAAGAAAATAGCAAGCCCGCGTTCCGGATCCACGCGCTCATCCTCTTCCAGCGTTTCCATCTGCTCGCAGATATCGACCAGCCCCAGATCGTTGAAGATCGCATTATCCAGGTTATTCGAGTTTGAAAGCGCTAAAAGCTGCATCGGCGGTTTCCCCTGCAGCTCACGGTTTCTGTTTAATGTCTCGTAAGCATTCAGCAGCGCATCGCCTTCCGCCTTCATGCTGGCTTTATGGCGCTCCGGGATGAACTCATCATAGATAAGCAACTCCACGTCTGACGCATCAAAACCGCGCATATTCGCGATCGTGGATAATGCGCAGGTATATCCGAGCGGGTCACCGTCCGCGTCCTCATCGATAAACGCAGCGCTTCCCTTGCTGATCGGGTGCGGTTGAATATTCCGGTCAAAGTCTTCATTCAGAACCTTGAACGGCTGAAACTCCGGCTTATTGATCATATCCGTTTCGCCCTGGGTGCGTCTCATCCACATAAAGCGCCGGCCGGACTGCAGGACATATTTTAATGCTCCGTAGGTCTTGCCGGTACCGCGTCCGCCGGTGACGAAGATAAAAGGCTGACCGCATTTTAAAATATCA
>DJYD01000069.1 GCA_002449955.1 Lachnospiraceae bacterium UBA6987 | reverse complement strand
TATGCGATCGATCCGGCCAAGATCCATGCGGAGCTTGGCTGGCTTCCGGAGACGAAATTTGCAGACGGCATCGTGAAAACGATCCGCTGGTACCTTGAGAACAAAGAATGGTGGGAGACCATCATCAGCGGAGAATATCAGCAGTATTACGAAAGAATGTATGGCGATCGCTGATCAGGAGGAAACTATGAAGGTCCTTGTGACAGGCGCCGCGGGCCAGCTCGGCCACGACGTCATGAATGAACTGAATAAACGCGGCTACACAGGTGTGGGCTCCGATCTGAAACCGGAGTACAGCGGCGTGCAGGATGGCTCGCCGGTGACGTATATGCCTTATATCGGCCTGGATATCACGGACGAGGAGGCTGTCCACCGCGTGATCCGGGAGCTGAAGCCGGATGCGATCGTTCATTGTGCGGCCTGGACCGCCGTGGATGCAGCGGAAGACCCGGCCAATGCCCCGAAGGTGAGAACGATCAATGCGGTGGCGACGGCGTTTATTGCCGATGCGGCGGCTGAGGTCGGCGCGAAGATGGTCTATATCAGCACCGACTATGTGTTTAACGGACAGGGCACGAAGCCCTGGGATCCCGACTGCAAGGACTATGCGCCCCTGAATATCTACGGCCGCAGCAAGCTGGCCGGAGAACTGGCCGTGAGCGGAACGCTGGAAAAGTATTTCATCGTGCGCATTGCCTGGGTCTTCGGCAAGAGCGGTCAGAACTTCATCAAGACCATGCTGAAGCTTGCCGAAACGCATGATACGCTGCGCGTTGTGAAGGATCAGATCGGAACGCCGACATATACCTATGACCTGGCGAGACTCCTTGTGGACATGCTGGAAACCGAAAAATACGGTTATTATCATGCGACCAATGAGGGCGGCTATATTTCCTGGTATGATTTTGCCTGCGAAATCTTCAGACAGGCGGGAAAGAATGTGACCGTGATCCCGGTCACGACCGAGGAGTATGGCAAATCCGTAGCGGCCAGACCCATGAACAGCCGTCTGAACCGCAGCAAACTGCGGGACGAAGGATTTACACCGCTTCCGGCCTGGCAGGATGCTCTGGCGCGTTATTTAAAAGAAATCGGGGTTCGGGAATAAGGAGGTTCTGCTATGGGGCAGATCACGGTGAAGTCTTGCGGCATCGAAGGACTCTATGAGATCCAGCCGACGAGGCATGACGATGCACGCGGTTATTTTATCGAAACATACAACAAGCGGGACATGGCTGAAGCAGGGCTTACCATGGAATTCGTGCAGGACAATCAGAGCGCATCGGTAAAAGGCGTGCTGAGGGGGCTGCATTATCAGAAGGAGCACCCGCAGGGCAAACTGGTACGGGTGATCAGCGGTGAGGTCTTTGACGTGGCTGTGGATCTGCGGGCGGGAAGCCCTACTCTCGGCAAGTGGCACGGGGTGGTCTTAAACGCGGAGAAGCAGAATCAGTTTTATATCCCGGAGGGCTTTGCTCATGGCTATATGGTTCTGTCGGATTACGCAGAATTCTGCTACAAGGTGACGGATTTTTACCATCCCGGAGATGAAGGCGCCTTAGCTTTCAATGATCCGGAGATCGCGGTTGAGTGGCCGGGGCTTATCGGAGAATATCCCGGCTCGGCTGATCCCTCTTCCTATCATCTGGAGGATGGCACGCCGCTTATCCTTTCACCGAAGGACAGTGTCGCACCGCGTTTTGGGGAGGCTTTCCGCTTTTAGAACCTGTATTGTTTTCGGAGGATACGCATGAAGAAAAAGAAAAGTGCTCTTCAGCGATTTCAGCATACTTTGCTTCTGCTGACGCATGTGGCTGCTTTTTTGGGGGCTTTGCTTCCTTATCAGCTGATCATGGGGCAGCGCTACTGGCCCCTGCTGCGGATTTCCCGTACCTTAGCGGTCACGGTGCTGGCGTTTTTGATGGCTTATATCTTCATGAGCCGTATTTACGGCGGCTTTGACATCGGAAAACGCAAGAGCAAACCGATCATTTATTCACAGATCGCAGCGCTGCTGTTTACGGATCTGGTGGCGCAGGTTTTCCTCTCTGTCATGTTGTCCAATGAAACCAGTGACAACCGTTTTCGTCTGGCCAACTTCTGGCTGATGCTTCTTGCCTATGTCGTTCAGGTCCTCGTGCTGATCGGACTGACCTATGGCTTCAATGCGCTCTATTTCCGCATCAATGCACCGGCAAACTGTCTGTTAGTTTCGCAGAAGGGGGCGGACTACCAGAGCTTCGTGAAGGAAATCCAGAAATTCCGCAAGCAGTTCCATCTGACCCGGATGGTCGACTACCGTCATCCCGAATTAAAACGCTTAATTGAACAGAATGACACCATTTTCTTCTACGGCCTGACGCCGGAAGAGCGCGAAGCCGGCGTGCTCCATGCCTACCGTAAGAAGAAGGACATCTACTATTCCCTGAATCTCAGCGACATTGTGGCGCTCCGCGGTCAGACCGTTTACTATTCTGATAAGTCATTGATCGCCTCGCCGGAGCATTATATGAGCTTCGAGCAGCGCTGCATCAAACGCGCGGGGGATCTGTTCCTCTCCACACTTGCTCTGGTCATTTTAAGCCCGGTTTTCCTGATCACGGCACTGGCCATCAAGCTGGAAGACGGCGGCCCGGTTTTTTACCGTCAGGAACGGGTGACCTTCGGCGGGCGGATCTTTGAGGTGCTCAAGTTCCGTTCCATGCGTGCCGAGGACGGGGCAAAACACGTATCCGTCTCCAAGGATGACGACCGCATCACCAAGGTGGGCCGTTTTATCCGCAAATTCCGCATTGATGAGATCCCGCAGTTAATCAATATCATCCGCAGCGACATGAGTCTTGTGGGACCGCGTCCCGAAATGGTGGAGAATGTTGAAAAATATACGGCTGAGTATCCTGAATTTGTCTACCGGGAGAGAGCAAAGGCCGGCCTTACCGGCATGGCGCAGATCTACGGCAAATACAATACCAGTCCGAAGGACAAGCTCATGCTTGACCTTTCCTATATCGAACAGTTCAGTATCTGGCTGGATTTGAAGCTCATGTTCCGTACGGTGCTTGTGCTCTTCACCCCGGAAGAAAGTACAGAAGCTTTCGCGGAGGATCAGAGCAGGCAGGATGACGAAACCTTTGAGGGTGACGGAGAGGAGGCAGACAATGCGTAATAGGATTCCGGTTTCCGGGACTGTTGTTGCCTACCATAACCGTGACGAGATCCTGACCTGCCTCGGCAGCCTGAAGGAACAGACGAGGGAAGCAGAACTCAGTCTTTACGTTGTGGACAACGGTTCGGATGACGGCACACCTGCCGCCGTGCGGGCCGCTTTTCCTGATATTACGGTAATTGAAAACGGTGCCAATCTGGGCTTCGGCGCAGGGCACAACAAGGTGCTCCCGCTGCTTTCCTCCCGCTATCATGTGATGATCAATCCGGATATCACCCTCCAGGAAGATGCCATCAGCAAAATGGCCGCCTATATGGAGGACCACCCGGAGGTGGGGCTCATGATGCCGGACATCATGAATCCGGACGGGACAAGACAGATCCTGCCGAAACATAATCCCAGCTGGTGGTACATGATCGCCGGCCGCTTCCTTCCGGCGGTAAGGAAGGCTTACTGCAGGGGCGACGAAGCCATGGATAAGCCCACGGAGATCGAGTTTTGCTCGGGCTGCTTTATGATGATCCGTACGGAGATCTTCCGGAAGCTAAGCGGTTTCGATGAACGCTATTTCCTCTATATGGAGGATGCGGATCTGAGCCGTCAGGTGAGAAAGCAGGCCAAGGTGATCTTCTTCCCGGGGGCACGCGTGGTGCATGCCTGGCACCATGACAGTGCAAAAAGCGGAAAAGCCTTGAAACTTCATCTTGAATCCGCGCGGAAGTATTTCGCGAAATGGAGGAGGGACAGATCATGAGCCGTGTAACGATTCTGTTAGCCGCCTATAAAGGAAAAGAATACGCAGGGGCCATGATCGATTCGATCCTTGCGCAGGACTGCGATGATTGGGAACTGATTTTGTCGGATGACGGGACGGATACCGAAACTTTGCTTGCCGAGTATGCGGCCCGCTTTCCGGAGCGCATTCATCTGCATGTGTCCGGCAGGCGCTTCGGCAGCGCGCAGAAGCATTTCCTGTATCTGATGCAGCAGTTCGGAACGGCAGATTATCTGATGTTCTGCGACCAGGATGATGTCTGGCATCCGGATAAGGTCAGAAAGACCCTCTTGACCATGCAGAAGGCGGAGCAGGAAGCCTGGGAAGAGACAGGCGAGAGGCTTCCCGTGCTCGTGCATACGGACCTTCGGGTAGTTGACGGAACGCTCCGGCCGATCGATGAAAGCTTCATGCACTATTCGCGGCTGGACGGAAGCCGGCTGGCTCTGAACGAACTGCTGATCCAGAACGTGGTCACCGGCTGCACGCTGATGATCAACCGCCCGCTTACCGCGCTCGCGCTCGAAGGCGCGGGGCAGGAGAAGATGCTGATGCACGACTGGTGGATCGCGCTGTGTGCGGCTGCCTTCGGCCGAAGCGTTTTCCTGCCGGAAGCGACCATCGATTACCGCCAGCACGGCGGCAACGTCGTCGGCGCGAAGAGCCCGCTTAACCCGACGTACCTGAAGAGCCGCCTGTCGGGCGGTGCGATCAAGAAGGCGCTGGACGATACCTCAGCCCAGGCGGAAGCCTTCCTTGCCGTTTACGGCGACCGCTTAAACAGTGAGCAGAAAGAGCTTGTTTCTGCCTACGCGAAGCTCCCTTCTCTGGGGAAGCTCGCAAGACTGCGCACCTATTCACGTTACGGCTTCTGGAAAAAAGACCCCGGACGCCGCGCCGCACAGATGATATGGGGGTAGAAAATGATCGTCGGGATCGGAACGGATATCTGCAGCATCAGCCGCTTTGAAGACGAAGAAAAGCGGGCTGCACTCATGGCACGCTTCTATACGGAGAACGAACGGACGTATATCGAGAGCAGGGGAAAGGGCGCCGCAGCTTCGGCAGCTGCCGTTTTTGCGGCTAAGGAAGCCTGCGCAAAGGCGCTCGGGACCGGCTTCAGAGGGTTCAGCCCCTCGGAGATCGAGGTGGTCCATAACGAGGACGGAAAACCGACCTACCGGCTGCTCGGAGAAGCATCGCTCCTTGCCCGCAGGAAAGGCGTCGACCGGACGCATCTGTCGCTCTCGCACGACGGCGGTCTGGCCGCAGCTTTCGCCGTACTTGAAGGAAGAGGGAGAAGAGGGGGAACCGCAAATGAACTCCTCTGGGACTGACCCGGGCGCCCCGCAAAAACAGATGAACGCTGCCCCGAAAGGCAGAGCCGCAGTGCTTCTCACCCGGAAGCCCTCACGGACGGATAACGTGCTTTATGCCGCAGGATGGATCATCCTTGCGGCTGGGCTTGCCTGCGTGCTTTTTCAGGCGGCCGCGCCGGAGGCGGCAGCAAGGCTTCACTGGCCGCTTCCCTGCCCCTTTGACAGCCTGCTGCACATTCCGTGCCTCGGCTGCGGGGCGACAAGGGCGCTTCGGGCTCTCGCGTCGGGGAAGATCGCGGAATCGTTTCTTCTGCATCCAGCCGTGCCGTTCTTTGCGGCAGAGGTCCTCGTTTTCATGAGCTCACAGATGGCCGGACGAATCAGCCGCGGCCGGATCCGCATGCTGACGTTTAACGACGCATATATTTATGCCCTCCTTGCGGTGCTTCTGCTGCAGTGGATCATCAAGCTTTTTATCGGCTGGCGGCCGTAAGCTGCATAAAAGCAATACAATAACGGAGACCTGTCATCCCGAAGAGGTACGGCGTGCCGATGAGGGATCTTATCAAATCATAAAGAGGCAATTATGGATATTATCAAAAAACTGGCTGAAGAGCTGGCTATCAAGGATTCTCAGGTTAAGGCGACGGTGGACCTTATCGACGAAGGCAATACCATCCCCTTCATTTCCCGCTACCGCAAGGAGGCAACCGGCGGCCTGAATGACGAAGTGCTGCGCACGCTGGACGAAAGGCTGACCTATCTGCGCGGACTGGAAGAGCGCAAGGCGACCGTGGTCAAGAGCATCGAGGAGCAGGGCAAAATGACGCCCGAACTCATGAAGCAGATCGAGGACGCGGCAACGCTCGTGGCGGTGGAAGACCTGTACCGGCCGTACAAGCCGAAGAGACGGACCCGCGCGACCGTTGCCAAGGAAAAAGGCCTTGAGCCGCTTGCGCAGCAGATCCTTTCGCAGGAGGTAAGCGTTCCGCTCGAGCAACTGGCCGAAGCCTATGTGAGTGAAGAAAAAGGCGTGGCGAGCGCGGCCGAAGCCCTCGCCGGCGCTTCCGATATCCTGGCGGAGCAGGTGAGTGATGAAGCGGCTTACCGTTTTGCCATCCGCGATGCCACCGGCAAGTACGGGACGCTCGTCTCCGAAGCCAAGGAAGATGATCCCGACGGCACCTATCAGATGTACGTCGGCTATACCGAAAATATCGCCAAGGCGGCGGGACACCGCATCCTGGCCTTGAACCGCGGAGAGGCGGAAAAGAAGCTCTCCGTCAAAGTGGACATTTCCGCAGATGCTATGGAGAATTTCCTGGCAAAGCGCCTGATCAAAAAGAATGATCCCTACACAGCACCTTTCCTGAGAAATGTGGCGAAGGACGCCTACGAGCGCCTGATCGCGCCTTCCGTGGAGCGTGAAGTGCGTGCGGCGGCGACGGAAAGAGCACAGGACGGCGCCATCAAGGTCTTCGGCGAGAACTTAAAGCAGCTGCTCATGCAGCCGCCCATCGTCGGTCAGGTGACCCTCGGCTGGGACCCCGGCTTCCGCACGGGCTGCAAGATCGCCGTGGTGGACGCGACCGGCAAGGTCCTGGACCATACGGTCGTCTATCCGACCGAGCCCATGAACCGCGTGGATGAGACGAAGACCATCATCAAGCGGCTGATTGCGAAGGACAAGGTCACCCTGATCGCGCTCGGCAACGGCACGGCCTCCCGCGAATCCGAGCAGGTGATCGCCGAGATCCTGCACGAGATCCCCACGAAGGTCTCCTACGTGATCGTGAACGAGGCGGGCGCTTCGGTCTATTCCGCCAGCAAGCTGGCGACGGAAGAGTTTCCGGATCTGGACGTCGGCGGCAGGAGCGCGGCTTCCATGGCGCGCCGCCTGCAGGACCCGCTGGCTGAGCTTGTGAAGATCGATCCGAAGAGCATCGGCGTCGGTCAGTACCAGCACGACATGGACCAGAAAAAGCTCGGCGACGCGCTAAACGGCGTGGTCGAGGACGTGGTGAACAAGGTCGGCGTGGATCTGAACACGGCCAGCCCGTCGCTGCTCGAATACATTTCCGGCGTCAACAAGACGATCGCCAAGAATATCGTGGCCTACCGTGAGGAAAACGGCGCCTTTACTGACAGAAAACAGCTGCTGAAAGTCCCGAAGCTGGGACCGAAGGCCTTTGAACAGTGCGCGGGCTTCCTCAGAGTGCGCGGCGGAAAGAACCCGCTCGACGAGACGGCGGTGCACCCGGAAAGCTACGCGGCTGCGGCCGAACTAATAAAGGAACTCGGCTATGCTCCGGAGGATATCCGCAAGGGCGGCCTGAAGGGCGTGAGCCGCAAGCCCATGGACAAGGCGGCCATGGCTGAGAAGCTCGGTATCGGCGTGCCTACGCTGACCGATATCTTAAGCGAACTGGAAAAGCCCGGCCGGGATCCCCGTGAGGATATTCCGAAGCCGGTGCTCAGGAGCGACGTCCTGGATATCGACGACCTCGTCCCGGGCATGGTCCTGAAGGGGACCGTCCGCAACGCCGTCGATTTCGGCGTATTCGTGGACATCGGTGTCCATCAGGACGGTCTGGTGCACATTTCCCGCATCTGCGACCGCTTCATCAAGCATCCGCTGGAGGCGGTGAAGGTAGGCGACGTCGTGGACGTGCAGGTGCTGGAGGTCGATAAGAAGCGCAAGCGCATCGCCCTGACCATGAAGATCGGGAAGGAATGATCGGGAGCACTAAGCGGCGCCCGTAATATACAGGAGGAGGGGAGAAACCGTGGCAGATCCCGGCAGATTCAAACATTTCATATCACTCGGCAGTTTCTGCTCGGTGGCGCTGGACCTCGAGGCTCTCGGGCTCCGCGAGGCCTCCATGCCCTTTGACTGGAACATCGACCTGCGCTTTGAGGGCGTCATCGACTGCATCGAGAAAGGCTTTGAGCACTTCCTGGACGAAGAGGAGCTCCGTCAGAGCGAAGAGGCACCCGAACATTACATGAACCGCTACGAGATCCAGTTCTTCCATGATTTCAATATGTGGGAGCCGCTTTCGGAGCAGCTTCCTGCGGTGCAGGATAAATATGAGCGGCGCATCCGCCACTTTTATCAGATCACAGCCGAGCCGACGCTCTTTATCCGCTACATGGACGACCGCATCCTCGAAGAAGACGGGACGCCCCACGAGCTGCGGTATATCGAAGAGAATTACGATCACATCATGTCCGTGCTTAAGGGACTGTGCCCGGAGAACGAGCTCGTCCTGATCGCAAACAGCGAGGTGAGGTCTGAGAAGCTGAAGATCTACGGCGTGGACAAGGATAAAGGTGACGTGGTCGCGCGGGTGCCGAGAGAGAAGAACAAGGAACTCGGCGCGCTGCTTGATTCCTTCTCCGTCCCGAACCAGGAGGCAAACCGCGAAAAAGGCGCAGCGGCTGCACGAAGGCGGAAGCAGATCGAACTGAAGCACAAGGCCGAAAAGGCCGTGGCAAAGCTCGGACTGAAAAAGCCTTACCGGCACGACAAGACCTATGCTTAGGCGGGGGCCGGATCTTTCCGAAAACCCATAATATTTATCTGAACAGGCAGCATCTGGTTACGCAGTATTCTGTGGAGCAGGTGGAGCAGCAAGCGGCCCGCCTGATGGCAGAAAAGCTGATCCTGTTGGATGAAGAAAAAGAAGAATAAGCAGACAAAAACGAAAAAAGCCTCTGCATTTCGCAGGAGGCTTTTTTATTGGATACCTATCCAATAAAACCC
>DJYD01000065.1 GCA_002449955.1 Lachnospiraceae bacterium UBA6987 | reverse complement strand
GAGGTGTAGAAACCGGTGCATTCCAGCACGACGTCAATTTTCAGCTTCTTCCAGGGCAGCTTGCTCGCGTCAGCTTCTTTGAAAATCGGGATCTTCTTGCCTTCCACTTCGATGTAATCTTCGCCGGCAACGATATTGTTGCGGTGGGCGTAGCGCTTCTGAGTGGAATCATATTTGAGCAGATGCGCCAGCATCTTGGGATCAGTCAGATCGTTGATGGCCACGATCTTGTAGCCCTTCATATCAAACATCTGACGGAAAGCCATGCGGCCGATGCGGCCAAATCCGTTAATTGCAACTCTTACCATTGGAAAACCCTCTCTTATTCTTTGTTGTACAGGCGTATTGTATGAGATTGTGATTTTTTTGTCAAGCGTTTTAAGGCCAAAAATCACTTAATTTTATTAGGTTTTTGCGGTTTTTCCGCCGATTGCGCGAAAAATATGCTAAACTGCTTTTGTGAGCATACAGAAAAAACTCTCCCGGAAAGGAGCAGGACAAGATGATCGATAAAACACTGTTCAACGTCAACGAATCCAATCTCTCCATGCGTATCGGCCAGGCCGATATGTATCTCAAGGAGTTCGAAAAAGAAGTGGAGCGGGCCCAGGGCGCATCCGGGATCTTTCGGTCCAAGGAAGATGCACTCGGCCGGGTCATGATTCTTAATGAATATGCACCGGACGATCCGCGGGTAAAGGACCTTTTTGAACGGGCCAGAAAATGCATCATGGGCGCCACCGGCGGCTCCACTGAGATCAAGGACGATATGCTCCAGTATCTGAGGAACGAGGAAAACATCCGGGCGCTCTACGCGCAGAAAAGCGAGGATGCCTGGAACGCGCTGCTTCCCGGATATCAGGACAAGATGCTGGCGAAGGTCTTTCCGGCACCGGACGTTCTGGCTGTTCCCGAAGAGGAATACTTGGGCAAATACGTGGTCCTCGACGAGGTCCGCTACCCCATGAATCAGTTCATGGGCGTGACCGGCGAGTTCATCTATACCGGAAAGCGTTCCTCCGGCATGTATTTTGTAAAAATCGATTCCCGCAAGTGGCTGGGGCCCTATGAAGCCGTCAAACGCTACCGCAGGCTCGTGGACAGCACGATGATGCAGGTCGACAAATGGACGGTGCTCGGCGAGATCACCGGCGTGACCATGGAAGTGCCGGAGCCCGGCGAGAAGAAGGTCGGCGGCCCCGTTTACGCACCGGTCGTGGAGCCGGTCGCCTTATACGTGCCCGGCCATGTGATCGGTCTGTACGATCCCGAGCAGGAAACAAGCGGGCGCTTTGTCGGTGAAGAAGAAGTCGCGGCCATCAAGGAAAGCTGGTACACCGTCAAGGAGGTTCCGGAAGACGTGACGCCGGAGCGCCTCGTCGAAATCTTCCGGCAGGCCATCAAGGAGAAGAACTACGATCTGTATGTAGACTGCATTCAGCCGGAAAGAAGACTGAATCCCACGCAGGAATCGCTGCTGCTCTACCACTGGGATCTGCACCAGGAACGCCTCCACGGGGAATATGTCCACGCCGAAGTCGTGCCGGATGCCACGAAGATCACGGTCGTCAAGGGTTACGATGACAAGAGCGGCCTGGATTCCTACTTCCTTTCCAAGGAAGATCAGCAGCAGATCGCCGCGAAATACGGCGACAAGGTCGAATACGCCTCTGTTCAGACCATCGCTTACGACAAGAACGGCAAGCAGCTCGGCAGCCCGGTGCGCAGGAACCTCATCCGGACAAACGGCGGCAGATGGTATGTCCGCGATTATGAGATCAGGTTCTGATCCGTCACATTAAGGACAAAAGGAGAAGGATCATATGGCAGAAGGATTTGATTTTGACAAGATCGAAGGCAGCGGGGATATTTATTATTGGGAAAACATCGATGAAAACTGGGTCAAAAGCGAGATCCAGGGACTGATTACCCGTATCAACAATGTCTCTGCGCTCATAAACAAGGTCGTCTACGACAACAATTTTGAAAAGACCGATCAGGAATACGGCAGCCTCTGGATGAATGATCTGGGAGCCAGCGGATGGGTCTCCTACTATATGAACACCAACAAGGATCATTTCGGGCCGTTCGTCATGAAGAACGCCTATCCCTCCTGGTACGGCAGCTCCACCCCGGAGCAGAAAAAGAACTACGATATAGCGCGGAAATACTATGTTGAGTCGAGCGTCATTCTAAAACCCATGGAAGAGCTGCGCCGCATCATGATGCTCCTGCCGCTTAAGGCAGCCTTTACCTACATGCGCATCACCCTGAATTTCGATGAAGGCGGCTATGGGGAAGAGCTGTACAACCGGATCAACAACGACATGCTCCAGGTCTCTCAGCTCACCAGTCAGAGCTGGGACAGCTTCGAACGGAACGCGCTCGGGTCGCAGCGTTTTTACAATGAGAACGGCGGAAAATTAGCCAGAAGCGAAATGATAAGCGGCTACCGCCAGGCCAGGCTGAAGGATTACCGGCTCGAGCTTGAAGTAAGGAAACTGAACAAGTCCTTCGACGTCCGCTCCGACGGCAGCGTAAGCGTTAAGCCGGATATTCTCACCATGGCGCAGATCATCGATGTTTTTACGGACAAGATCGCTTCTCTTTCCAACATTGAGGATGACATGAAGAAGACCATGGACGACTGCCGCAAGCTGAGCGTGAGCCTGAACGCTGCCGCCAAGGAACTGACCACGCCTCATTTCCTGAGCCTTCTGGAATCTCTGGAACGTCTGAGAACGACGATCTATGAGTACTGTGAAGGAGGACTCAACGTTTATACCTGCTACAAGAATCATGACAGCGATCAGCCCTACATCTTCGTAAAGCCCCTGCCGGCCTTCAGTTCCATGAAAGCGGCTTACGGCTTCGGCCCGATAAGCGGCGATCCCTGGAAGGACGGCACGCACTTCGGCACCCTGTACCGGGACGCCGCGTATGCCCTCTCCGCTCACTGCAGGGACGCCGTCTATAATCACGGCCATCCGGAACTGAGATGAGGTGACAGCATTAACGAAAAGCTCTCAGGATATGAAAAAGAGATCGGCCCGGGCCTTTGGTCCCGGACCGATCTCTTTTTCCTTTTTCAAAACATCTGCTTAAGGTTTTGCGGTGCCGCAGTCAGAGCAGAAATTGCCGGTATTCTCCTTGCCGCATTTCGGGCAGGTCCAGGTGGCCGGTGCTGCCGGTTTGGCCGTGCCGCAGGCAGGGCAGAAATTGCCTTCATTCACTCTGCCGCACTTCGGGCAGACCCAGGTCTCTGCCGGAGCAGGCTTCTGGGTGCCGCAGGCAGAGCAGAAGTTGCCTTCGTTCACCTTGCCGCATTTCGGGCAGGTCCAGCCGTTTGCCGGGGCTGCCGCAGGCTGAGCCTGCTGACCCATGGCATACATGTTGGCGATGCTGCCGCCGGCAGTGTTCATGGTCATGCCGACGCCCATCAGGCCGGCCATCGCGCCGTTCTCGTTGGCGGCGGCGGTGTTGATGGCGGTGCCCAGCTGGCCTGTCATGTAGCCGGCGCCGAGGTTCGGATTGGACAGGGTCGCCGCCGTCTGCAGGGCTTTGATGCGTTCCTGATCCTCTTCGGGCAGGGTGACGGTGGACAGAGCCACGCTCACGACTTCGATGCCGCGCAGTTCGCCCCACTTCTTCGTCAGCTGCTCATGCATGGCAGCGGTCAGCTCTTCGTTGTGGGCAACGATCTGGTTCGGACGGATCTCCATGTCGGACAGCTTGGCGAAGCCGGGCTGCAGAGCAGACAGGAATTCGGACTTCAGCTGAGGATCAAGGGTCTCGCGGCGGTATTCCGAAGCCACGTTGCCGACCACTCTGGTGTAGAACAGCATGGGATCGGACAGCTTGTAGGAATAAATGCCGGCGCAGCGCACCGAGACGTCGATATCGATGTTGGCACGTCTGTCGACCACACGGAACGGGACCGGGTTGGCGGTGCCGAACTTATTGTCGATGATCTCTTTGGTATTGAAGTAATAAACACGCTGGTCCTTGCCGGTGCTGCCGCCCATCGTGAAACGGCGGCCGACGACCTTGAAGGTTTCTAACAGGCTCTTCCCGAACTTGCCGGTGAAGATGGACGGTTCCGAAGAGGAATCCCAGGTGAATTCGCCGGGTTCGGCGCAGAATTCCACGACCTTGCCCTGTTCCACGATCATCATGCACTGACCGTCGGCAACAACGATGCCCGAGCCGTTGGAAATGATGTTGTCCGACCCCTTGGTATTGGAGGAACGGTTGCCGACACGCTTCTGGCCCTTAACCATGAGGACGTCTTTGTCGAGCGCCTCGCAGTAAAAGAATTCTTTCCACTGATCAGCCAGAACGCCGCTGACCGAACCTAATGCTGCTGAGATAAGACCCATAGTTTAGCTCCTTTCAAATCTTGTTCTCGTGTAAAAAGCTTAAAAAAATGTTCCGATTTTTGTCAATCGTAGATTACCGTAAACATTATAACAGATTCTTTTGCTTTTGTCCCGTTTTTTTCGGATTTTTTTCAAAAGCGTCCGCCTCCGCCGCCGTGACCTGCACCGGAATGGCCGATATGGCCTCCGCCCTGACGGTTCTGGCTGCGGGGCCGTCTGCTCACGCTTGTTCCCAGAAAGACCTCATTATAGTGCCGCAGCTCATACGAGCCGGGGACGGCATAGTTCCGGGCCCGGGACGCCTTCTGTACCGGATTCATGCGTCTTTTCATATTGCTGGTGACGGCCCAGGCAACGAGCAGCGCGAGACCGAGACTCCACAGCATGTCCGAATCATCCGTTTTCGCTAAACCGATGTCAAAATGGCCCGATTCTTCATGTAGCTTCACTAACTCCAGAAAGCGCCTGGCCGCGCCGTCGTAATCAGCGCCGGTAAGAAGCGGCTGGATTTCTCCCTGCACAAACGAGATATCGGACGAGCTGTAGCTTTCATATTCGCGGCCGGAGGTTGAGAAATGATATTGTCTGTTGCCGGGTTCCATGCTGATCACCAGGATGAGCCCTGTGCGCCCGTTTCCGTAACCATAACCGCCCCGGTCATAAAAGTCATCGGCAAAGTCTGCCGCCGAGCTGTAGGTCTGATCCCCAAGCGCTGCGTCATAAAGCATGTAAACCGTAAGCAGAACGACATCGGTATGATACGTCTCCGAAAGCGCTTCAATGCTGTCACGAAATTCCGCTTCTTCACTCTCCGACCAGATATCGGCTTTATCTAATACCCGGTCTGCCGCAGCAGGTGCCTGCATCCCGAAGGCCAGCGCGCGGCCGCCGGGCATAAGCATCACAAGGAGTAGAAGCAGAAGGCTTGCCATACATTTGATCTTCTTCATCGTCCCCTCCTACAGAAAGTTCGCCAAGGCAAACAGGCCGGAAATGACTGCAAAGATCCCGCCGAAATACGCCCAGAACTTTGCGCGGGAGACCGGAAGATTCCCGGTCATTTTTCCGGTCTGGCCGTTGACGGCGAAGGCATACTTTTTGTCATTGTAGCTGGCCGTGATCAGATAGACCGGCAGCAGCACGTATTCCACGCGGGTATCCGTAAGCTTCATGTTCTTTGCGACGGGAACCGCCGTGGTAAAGCCGCGCAGTGAAGAGCGGAAGGCGTCCGCCAAACTGTTTTTTACGCGCAGATCCGCCCGCGGCAGACAGCTTTCCGCATCATCATCGAAGCGGTCGGCCAGGTACCCGGACAAATACCCGGACGCATAGTCCTTCAGCTCGCTCAGGTCATAAGGTTCCACGGAATCCATAAGCGCATCATCCATCCGTCTGGAGCCGTCTGCGGGTACGCGGGAGAAGGCCATGCCCCCGTCGCAGGTCACGAGGTAATGCGAGGTCTCCGTATAGTAGAACTGGCTGTCCGCCCAGGTGCGCACCCTTGTGGCATCGAAGGTCATGTTTCCGTCCGCCCGGCAGCCGTACAGCCAGAACGGCACATAAACCCCTCTTACCTCCTCTATCCGGTGTGTCGTCAGGAAATTATTCGGCAGGAGTCTCTTCCCGCTGCAGTAGGCCTTTACAATATCCTTCAGTTTTTTCTTGTCGACCCGGAAGGGAATGATCCCGTTCGGCTTTAACAGACCGGAAACATTGTCTTCGATCACCATGACGTTATCGCAGTAAGGACAGTGCGTCGCGGCTGTCACCGCATCGGTCACCACCTCTGCGCCGCAGGATTTGCAGACATAGGAAACCAGCCCGTCCAGATGCTCCTCGGGAACATTTGCCGCATAATCGCCCCAGTCGAAGGGCGTATCGGCGTTCACATCGGCGTTCTTCACCTCGTCAAAGGTAAAAGAAGAGCCGCAGTATTCGCAGGAGAAGCGGCCAAGCTCCGCACTGTAGGTGAGGGGAGCGCCGCAGTTTGGACATTTGAAGGAAAGTGTATCGCTCAATGAACATCCCTCCTTAATACGTTTTCATATCAACAGCATCCCGCAGGCTGTTGCTGATCAGATGGAAAGCAATCATCATCAGGGCCGTAACCAGGGCCGGGAACAGGAGCTGTGTCGGATACAGGCCGAGCGAGGACTGCGCTTCGGCAAGTAGGTTGCCGAGCGACGGTTCCGGAGCCGGCACCCCGAGTCCGATATAGCTTAAAAACGATTCTGAGAAAATCACACCGGGGATCGCCATGACCGCGCGTGTAATGAGCGGCCCGACGGCATTCGGCAGAATATGCCTGATCATCACCCGGCCGTCTTTCGCTCCCATGATACGGGCGGCAAGCACATACTCCCTGTCCTTAAGGCGCAGAAACTGTGCCCGGACAAGGCTCGCCGTCCCCACCCAGTTCCGGCAGGCAAGCGCCAGGATCATGGTCCGGATGCCTGGCCCCATGAGCAGGATCATGAGCGTGCAGATGACCACATTCGGAACAGCGCGTACGATCTCGCAGATACGCATCAGGAAAAGGTCAGTCTTGCCGCCGTAATAGCCGCAGACTGCGCCGTATACGGTTCCGATCAGAAGGTCCAGAAGAACCGTAAGGCAGGCAATAAAAAGCGAAGTTCCTGCACCGCGCCACACTCTCGTCCAAAGATCCCTGCCGAGTGTATCCGTTCCGAACCAGTAATTGACGCTGTCATCTACGCCTTTATACCGGTAATAATCGATCTCCACATCCGCAACCTGTACGCCGCGGATGGTTCTCTCGTTGAAAATGCGTATGATGCTCCCCTCCGGATACCGTTCCCGGTCCTCAAGGGCGCTCAGCTGACGGGCCTTCAGCGTGGCGTGGCCGTTAAACAGCGGGATCCATTTGAGGGCCTGTATGCGGGGCGGCATATTGGCATGGTCCTCCTTCAGCATCTGTTCACTGTAGGAATACCGGCTCAAAGGAGGAGCAAAGACTGCCATAAGCATCAGAAGGGTCAGCAGGCAGAAGGCTGTAAGGAATGCCGCATCCTTTTTCAGGCGCCGGAGCACATCTGCGAAAAAGCTGTGTGACTGCATCATCCGATCACCTCCCCCTTCCCCTTCGCAAGGCGGATGCGGGGATCGATCAGGCCGTAGGCAATATCCATGAGCAGTACCGTGATCAGATTGACCGCGGAATAAAAAACCAACACGGCCATCACAAGCCAGTAGTCGTGACTCATCACCGCCTGTGTCATGATCCCGCCGACGCCCGGCACGGCAAAGATTTTTTCCACCACCAAAGAGCCGCTTAAGATCCCGGTGATGAGCGGAACGATCACATTCACAAGCGGCACCATGGAATTGCGCAGGGCATGTCTGGAGATGGCCTGCATCCGGCTCAGGCCCTTGGCTCTTGCAAGCAGCATATAGTCCGCATTCAGATTATCTAAGAGCTCGCCGCGCAGATAACGGCAGATCGTTGCGATCGGCCAGAAGGATAACGCAAGGATCGGCAGGATAAGGGAGTGGAGCTTTTCCCCAGTCGTGCCGGTACTGTTGTAAATAATCGCAAAGCTTCCCCTGTAGCCAAGCATGTACTGAAGCCATGAGGCAAAAACAAAAGCCGGCACCGAGATAAACAGCACCGTGAGTATGCTGATCAGGCGGTCCGGGAGCTTTCCGGCAAAGCGGGCAGACAGGGCGCCGGCAAGGATGCCGATCGGGATCGCAAGGCAAAGCGACAGCAGATTTAAGCAAAGTGTCACCGGTATGCGGTTTTTCAGGACCTGCCATACCGGCACATTCGGTTCGATTTTCAGCGAAACGCCCCAGTACCCTTCCGTCACAATATCATGCCAGAAATAGTAGTACTGCACGTGGATCGGTTCATGCAGATGGTGCTTTTCCTCAAGCAGCCGCTCCAACTGCGGCGAGCTTTCCGGATCGTCGAAGGGCGACCCCGGCATCAGGCGGATCACAAAGAAGCAAAGCGTGATGATCAGAAAGAGCGTCAGGACCATCAGGCCCAGACGTTTCAGCACGTAAGCAAACAAGATGGTCCCTCCTTTCCGAAACGGTTTGATCTCTTTTTACTTTTTCAGTCTGAGATCAAGGTCGCACAGCCAGTAGCGGACATTGACCGGGTCATTGAAATCATACGTGACCCATTCATGCATCAGGGACTGCGAACTGCGTTCAAACAGCGGGATAACGATGCGCTCTTCCAGGGCCGCCTTCTCCATGGCTGCGGCATAGGCAATATTTTTCTCCATATCCGTTTTGCAGGACGGATCGCTCACCTGCTGCCAGATCGTCTTTTCAATCGTCTCGCAGTGGTAAGCCGCATTGCACTTGCTCCAGAAGGAGCTTGAAAATACGTCGAACTGATTCATGGGGCTCGCATCGGTCACAAGACGGCTCCAGTTGGAAAGACCGAGTTCGAAGGCGTTAACATCCGTCCGCCAGGCTTTCATCTTGGCAAGGCGGCTGGAGCTCGGGATCTCCTCGATATTCAGGGTCAATTTGCCCTCAAATATACGGGAAAACTCTTCTTTCAAGAACTGCGCGCAGATCCGCATCTCGTCGTTGTCCGAGGAGATCGTCAGCGTCAATTCAAGGCTGCCGAGGCCCGCCTTTTGCAGCGCCTTGTCCAAATAAGCCTTTGCGCGTTCCGGGTCGTAAGAGGCGTGAATATCCTCCAGATAGGCTTTGGCTTCATCCGTGTCGCGGAAGCGCAGGGAGCTGTATTCGCCGCAGTAAGACGTATACGGAACAATGAAATTGGCAGGCGTCCCGCCCTCTCTGCGCGCAAGAGTTACACGGTCAACCGCATACCACAGTGCATTTTTAAAGTCCGGATCGGACAGAATCGGTTTCTGCATGGCGGCTGCATCCAGCTTTTTTGCCGTATAGGTGACCTGACCGTCTTTTTCCGTGTAAATATCGATATTGTTCGGATCATCCGGACGGTGTTCCACACGCACCGGCTCCGCGCCACCCTCTCCGGCAATATAATGTGCCGTATTGTCACCGATCTCGATCATCAGCAGGTAACGGGAAGGCTGGGCAAAATAATCCGGGCTGTCCATATACTGCTCTCCGGCCTGGGCATCGATGACGACCGCATCCAGCTCGCCGTTTTCAAACATCTCGATTCTGGTCTGGACATTCTGTACATAGACAAGCTCCGCGCCGTCAAGTTTGATTTCACCGGCAAAGACATAATTCGGATTCTTTTTCAGAACAAGCTTCGAATCTCTGATCCAGTCCGTAACATAGAAGGGGCCGCTGTATTTGGCCTTATCCGCAGCGGTGCCATAGCTGGATGACGCTCCGTCGGCGCTCATGCAGGACGCATATAGTTCGGGATCCACCGGCACGGTGCCGTATTCGGCAAAGGCTTTCATGACCAGATCTTCCGTTACGGGCGCTTCGGTAGTGATCTCAAGGGTCTGCTCATCCAACACCTTCACCCCGACTTCTTCCCAGCTGATCGCCGCCCCGGTGTAATAGGCGCGGGCATTTTTGATGCTGATATAAAGGTTCATGTTGTCGCCGGAGCGATGCTTTAAAAGCGGATCAAGACAGATCTTTAACGACGCCGCAAAGGTTTTGGCTGTGATCGGCGTCCCGTCGTGAAAACAGGCATTATCCCGCAACCTGATCTGCCAGACGCAGCCTTCCTCATCCATCCGGACCGGTTCTGTCTCCGCAAGCTCCGGACGCATGTAACGGGTATCCGTATCGCCTTCGATACGCGTCCAGGACCGGTACAGTCTGGCCTGACACCAGGTATTGAAGGCATCCTCCGAGGAATTGGCCTCATAAGGGTCAAAGGTGCGGCAATTATCCGAGGAGATCCTGATGATCTTTTCCTGTTCCGGCGCCTGCGTCTCTACAGTTGAGGACGGGGCGTCTCCGCCGCATGCCGCAAGTAAGACCGCTGCCGCCGCCATTACAACCATATTCATCCATTTCCGCATCTTGGCCTCCTTTCCTTCCCTGCCCGGGAATGCCTGCTTTCTTTGTTCTGTTTCTGGTGGTGTTCTCAGACACCGTTTTACCATATTTTCAGGATAAACACAATCAATAAAAAGACTGCAGCAGATCCTCTCCACTGCAGCCTTTTTCAATCACAGGGAACCGTGCAGTTCTTAATCGCTGAGCGGCAGGTCTTCGATCCCTTCCAGACCGTTGTTTCGTGCACAGGTCTTGCAGAGACGGGTCTTCCCGGCCGCAATCGCTTCCTCAACAGTACCGACCGATACCGTATCGCTGTTGTTTAAGTGCTGGCACCAGTGCTCGTCATCAATGTAGATGTGATAGACCTTGCCGTACTGCGTCCAGGTGACCTGTCCGCTGATGTTGGCTTCGGCAACCTGCTTTTCTTCTTCAGATACCGGGTTGTAGTCAAAGCTGGCCGCGCCGCCGATAAGCAGTGCCGCGCAGGCCGCTATCACCGCGATGGTTCTGGTTTTCTTATCCAGGTTCTTATTGGTCAGCAGCAGAATGATTAACGGAACAAAGGCAAAAATGGCCACGATCAGACCCATGTTGTTCCACAGCCAGAATTTGGTTTTATTCTTCTTGGAGGCCGGATCAATATGATTCGCCTTCTTCCAGAGCTGCGAGCCGATGATCACGCACACCAGATCCAGCACGATCAGGATGATCAGCCAGGTCAGGGTATTCATGAAGGTGATGTTGATCTTGCCGAACAGTGTAAAGACAGCCACGATCTCGAAGGCGATGGCTGCTACCCACAGCACTATGGCTCCGATGCGCAGTCCTTTTGCATTCCCGACAGGCTTTGCAGCTTCTGTTTTTTTCTTGCCGGTCACGACCGTCTCTTCCGCTTCAGCTGCTTCCTTCTCGGCTTTCTTCGCGGCAGGCTTTACCTCTTCCACCGCTTCTTCGGCCTTCTTTACCGTTTTTTTGGTCTCATCCGCGGCCTTTTTCACGGTACCGTCCGCAGCCTTGATGACTTTTTTCTTTTTGACTTCCTCTGCCATAACAACGCTCCTTTTTCGCTTGATGCGAACGGGTAAGGCCCCATTCAAGGCGATTATATGTCAAATAATAGGAGAATTCAATGAATTTCTGCACAAGATGTTGACTTTTTTATCATTTACGGCGCATAATGTTGTATAAAGCGAGAAACAGGCAGGCAGATGCCCGTTTTCTGATCTGACAAGGAGATACAACATGGATTACTCTTCCCTTTTAAACGCACTGCTCACAGAGGAAAATGTGAACGAAATCAGCAAGGAAACCGGTACGACCCCCGATGAGGTCAGCCGCGTCGTCAATGCCGCCGTTCCCCTTTTTATGGAAAACGGTGCGCAGGCCGATGAAAGCAAACTCACGAGAGCCGCGGCTAACGGTTCCAACAGAAGCATCTTCAGCACACTGCTTGGCAGCGGCGCCACGAGTGCCATCGCCCAGAGCAGCGGTGTCTCGGGCAAAAAAACCAGCTCGATCTTAAGTCTCGTTGCCCCGCTTTTGCTCTCCGGCATACTGGGCGGCAGCGCCGGCGCCTCCTCTAACAGCGGCCTTTCGAGTCTTCTCGGCGGGCTCCTCGGACTCGGCGGCGGCACGCAGGCTCAGCCCGTGCAGCAAAGCAATACCGCCGGAACGCTTGGTCTTCTCTCCAGCCTTCTCGGTGCAGGACAGGCTGCACAGCAGCCTCAGCAGGCAGGCCAGACCATCAATCTGCTCGGTGCACTGGGCCAGTCTCAGCAGCAGACATACCAGCAAAACACCGCTGCCGGTGCCGGAATTCTGGCAAACCTCCTCGGCGGCCTGGGCGGACAGCAGTCCGGCCAGACAGCGCAGCAGGGACAGACCATCAACCTCTTAGGCGGCGCGCAGCCTCAGGCTTCTCAGCAGACGCAGTCCTCCCAGGGCGGCGGTCTCATGGATCTGCTGATGGGTCTCATTTCCACCGATACCTCGAAGGATTGATATCCCACGGCAATCAAAAAGCTTGCCACCGCGCCATAGACACGGTGACAAGCTTTTTGTTGCGTTTTTACTGCCTGTTGTAATACTTGATGCCTGAACAGATGAAATAGGTTCTTATGAAGCCGTCGTAGGACAGGACCACAAATTCCTTGGTCGCCTCAACATAGAAGCACTGGTCTCCGCTGCCGTCACTCTTATATTTATAGAGGATATCCTGGCCGTCGGCTGCGTTGATGATATCGCTGGCAGCTTTCTGATAGGCGGCTGCATTAGGAAAGCCCATCTCCTCGCCATGCTTCTCATAGTGCTGATCCAGGAGGTTCTTGTTCCGGAATCTATGCTCGGCAGCCTGTGCATCCTTTGTCTGCACAGCGGCCGTCGTTTCCGCAATGGTTGTCGGCTCGGCCGTGCTTTTCGGCACCTTCGTCGGTACCGTGGGGAACGCCATCGAGCTGATAGCCGTCTCCATGGGCGTTAAGGACTCTTCCGTTGACGCTGCCGCCGTTTCTGTTGTTGCTGCTTCCTGCGTTTCCTGCCGGGTCTGCGTCTGCGACGGCGATTCCTTCTGTGTCTCCGTGGGACTTTCGGAAGAAACGGACGCGCTCTCGAATGCCGCAGACGTCTGTGATCCGCCCCCGAAGATGTCTGTCAGAGAAAGTTTCCCTGTCGCCACCCCGGCAATCACGGCGACTGCCAGCACCGCTAATAAAATTTTCTTAATATCAACCTTCTTGCCATTCTTACTGCTCATACTTTGCCTCATATTTCCTTCTTGCTTCATTCAGGCTGTCCTTGTTGGCGCCGCCCTCCATGTCCGGGTACTGCTTCTGCGAAGCATCATCCTCCCAGCCGCAAACCGGACAGATCTCGTAGCTGCCGGGTTCGGAAAAATAATACTTCCCGCAAACCGGACAGCAAAGAGGCGCGGATGCCTCCAGGTAACGGATCTGCTTGCCATGCTTTGCGGCATAGGCGATTTCCGAACGGGTACTCGAACCGATATAGCCGTTCACATTGATCACATAGATGCCGTCTGCCATATCGATCTTCCGCTTATGCATATCATCCAGCATGAGCTTGGTCTCCGTAACTGTGTCCTCGTCCATGCCTTCCCATACCTCTTCGTCTCCTGCATGTCCGAACAGCCCTACCGAGATGACGATATTGCCCTCCAGCGTCAGACGCTTCTGGACTTCATAGAACGAATTCTTGAAACGGGTGCTCCCGCAAAGCGTGATCACCGGATACTTTCCTACCATATAATGATTCCTTTCCTGAGACAGAAAAGCCGCAGCTTTTGTCAGAAAAATCATAGCGCAAAGGACCGCGGCTTTCAAGTGATTTTTCCAAATGGCCTCTTGGCAGCCGCCCGCAAAACCAGTATAATAGAGCCATGCTTTACGCGAATTTCCCGGAGGCAACCATGAAAAAGAACTATTCCGGATACTTCTTTATCCTGCTGACCACGATTATCTTCAGCACCATGGAGGTCATGCTGCGCTACACTCGCGGGCTCTTTGCGCCCATGCAGATCACCTACCTGCGTTTTCTGATCGGGGGAATAGCCCTGATCCCGTTTGCCATAGCGTCTTTGAAAAAGCATGGCGCCAGGCTGAAAGCGGGCGACCTTGCCTATTTTGCCCTGACCGGCTTTATGTGTGTGGCCTTTAGCATGGTCATGTATCAGATGGCGATCCTCTACAGTTCGGCCTCCTTTGTCGCCGTCGTTTTCTCCTCCAATCCGGTT
This sequence comes from Lachnospiraceae bacterium UBA6987, assembly GCA_002449955.1. GTDB lineage: Bacteria > Bacillota > Clostridia > Lachnospirales > Lachnospiraceae > UBA6987. The sequence goes on along the minus strand of DJYD01000065.1, from coordinate 19,733 downwards.
TTCGTGACGGTTTTAGCGGCCCTCCTGCTGAAAGAAATGATCAGACCAAACCACATCATTGCCCTCGTGGTCGAAATCATCGCCATTGTCGTCATCGTGGCGCCGTGGAAAAATGCCGTTGATCCGAAGGCCACCGTGCTCACTGTGGCAGCCTCTCTTGCCTTTGCCCTCTACATGGTCGTTGGCAAGAGGAAAACGCCGATCTTCGGCGGCATCACGGTAAGCTGCCTCAGCATGGTCCTCGGTTCTCTGGAGCTCCTGCTGATCCTTGTGATCGGGCGCACCGCGGGCGGCGCTTCTTTCTTCCAGAGCATTGGCCTGGATATCTTTGCCTCTGTGCCGCTTTTCCCGGCCCTGCCGAAGGAAGCCATTCTGCCCTTCCTTTATATCTGCCTCATCAACTCCGGGGCGGGCTATGTCTGTCACATGATTTCCCTCGAAAAGACCTCTGCCAACGAGACGAATCTGGTCTACTTCCTGAAGCCGATCCTCTCTCCCCTGATCGCGCTGGTCTTCCTTAAGGAAGAAATCACGCCCCTCATGTGGCTTGGCATCGCGCTCTTCCTCATCGGCTCTGCGATCGCCGTTCTGCCGGGGATCATTTCGCAGCGAAAGTCACAGGTCTGACCGCCGCTTTCCCTGCCCTCCGGTTCTCCGAATATGATCCGTCAGCCAAGATTTTTCGTTGACAGAACCGGGTTCAGGATATACACTAGAACAATATTTTTTAAAAAAGAAATGGAGGCGTCCTATGATCGATCTCTTTGAAAAAGCAGAAAAGCACAGCTTTGTGGATGACATCCGTCAGCAGAATATTTACCCTTATTTCCACGCCCTTCAGTCCAAACAGGATACTGTTGTCCAGATGGAAGGAAAGCGCCGCATCATGCTCGGCTCCAACAACTATCTGGGGCTTACCACAAATCCCGAGGTCATCGAGGCAGGCGTTGATGCCTACCGCAGGCTCGGCTCCGGCTGCAGCGGCTCCCGTTTCTTAAACGGCACGCTGGAGCTGCACCTTGAGCTCGAAGCGGAACTGGCCAGGTTCCTGCGCAAGGAAAGCGTGGTCACCTTCTCCACCGGCTTCCAGAGCAACCTCGGCATCATCAGCGCCATCGTCGGCCGCGGCGACTACGTGATCATGGACCGCGAGAACCATGCCAGCCTCTATGACGGCTGCAAGCTGTCCTACGGCACCATGCTCCGCTACCGTCACGGCGATATGGCTGACCTTGAAAAATGCCTGCAGAAGGTTCCGGATAATGCCGGCTGTCTGATCGTGACCGACGGCGTCTTCTCCATGGGCGGCGACATCGCAAAGCTCCCGGAGATCTGCGCGCTTGCCGAAAAGTACGGCGCCCGCGTAATGGTGGACGATGCCCACGGCCTTGGCGTTCTCGGTGAAGGCGGCCGCGGCACGGCGAGCTACTTCGGTCTTGAAGACAAGGTGGATATCTACATGGGGACCTTCTCTAAGTCCCTGGCTTCTCTTGGCGGCTACATGGCAGCCTCGGCAAGAGTGGCCGACTATGTGCGCCATTCTTCCCGTCCCTTTATCTTCTCTGCCTCCATCCCGCCCGCAAACTGCGCGGCAGCCCTGACTGCCCTGCGCATTCTGGAAGCGCATCCCGAGTTAGTCGACAAGCTCCAGGATAACGCGCGCTACATGCGCAGATGCATTGCCGAAAAAGGCATCAAAATGCGTATGGGCGGCGGTGAGATGATCCCGATCGTTCCGATCTTCACTTATGAACCGATCCCGACTCTCACCATCACCAAGGATCTTTACGATCACGGCGTATTCGTCAACGCTTCCCTTCCGCCGGCCACGGCACCGCACGAAGCTCTGCTCCGCTGCAGCCTGATGGCTAGCCACACGCATGAGCTCATCGATGAAGCCGTAGGCATTATCGCCGAAGTCCTCGGGAGGTATGAGCTGTGAGCAAGGTCTGCATCGTAACCGGCGGCAGCTCCGGCATCGGCCTTGCCACCACAAAGGCGATGAAGGAGGCCGGCTATATTGTCTATGAATTCTCCCGCCGCGGCGAAGGAGAAAAAGGCGTGAAGCACATCATTTGTGATGTGACGCATGAAGCCGCTGTCAGACAGGCTGTCGACACCGTGACCGCTACCGAAGGCCGCATCGACGTGCTCATCAACTGTGCGGGCTACGGCATCTCCGGGGCCGTTGAATTCACGCCGCTTGAAGAAGCAAAACGTCAGCTGGACGTCAACTTCTTCGGTATGGTGAACGTCTGCAAGGCCGTGATCCCCATCATGCGCCGCCAGGCCTCCGGACGGATCGTCAATCTGTCCTCCGTGGCCGCGCCGATCCCAATCCCCTTCCAGACCTATTATTCCGCCTCCAAGGCGGCCATCAACTCCTATACCATGGCAGCGGCCAACGAGTTAAAGCCTTTCGGCATCACCATGTGCGCCGTCCAGCCGGGAGACATGGCCACCGGCTTTACCGCTGCCCGCAATAAAATCGCTGCCGGCGATGAGATCTACGGCGGCCGCATCTCCCGCTCGGTAGCGGGTATGGAAAAGGATGAACAGGGCGGCAAGGGCCCCGAGGTCGCCGCTGCATTCATCTGCAAAGTTGCAACACGGAAAAGAGTCAGGCCGTTAAACACCATCGGCCTGCAATACAAGTTTTTCTGCTTTCTTGCCAAGATCCTGCCGGCAAAGCTTCTGAACTTTATCGTCGGTCTGATCTACGCGAGATAAGCCGCTTTGATGAGGTTTCCCATGGATCCGGATTATGGCGCTTTCCTGCAAACACTTGACCTTACCGACGGCCTTGCGGCTTCCCGCCTGATGCTCGAACGCTTTTCCCCTCTTTTTGCCGGAACGATCGGGCTCGATAACCACCCGCAGGTAAGGCCCGTTGAATATCTCTTTGAGCAGAACCAGGCCCTGTACTTCCTGACGACCAAAAGCAGCCGGCTCTATGCAGAGCTTTGCCAGACGCCGTATGTGCAGCTGTGCCTGACTATCCCCGGGACGACGGCAGTATTCAGGCTGTCCGGAAAAGTCTGTTTCACGGAAGAAAGCGAGATACTTGACCGCTGCGAGAAGGAGCGGTCAGACCTCTTTCAGCGTCTTGGTGCGGACAGGAAACTGCTCATTGCTTTCTTTCTGATCGGTGCCTCCGGAGAGCTTTCTTCCACTCTCCCTCTGACTGAGGAAAGGAAACTGTATCTGCCTGACCCGGACGGAGTACTCATCGGAATCACGATCAAAAAGAAAACCGAGCTGCGTGACCGTCTGAGCCGGATCCTTGCGCGCCGGGAAGCGGAGCCGTTTGCGGAAACAACAGAGTTAACCAAGCTCTATGACGGCGCGCTGTTTGTCTTTGCAGAAGCCGCAAAGGCCCTCTGGCCCCGCATGGACATCCAGCCGATTGAACGCGCTGCAGTCTTCGAGACCTGGGACGAAAGAGAAAAATATACCGGCCTTGCGGCAAAGCTGATCGGCAACGCCGTGATCGAAAAGCCGGAGGACCTGACGTACTGGCTGAATACCGAAACCCTGCAGCAGCTGCTGCCCTGATAAAAGCATCACCTTTTTGATTTCGTCTTTTTTCTCTTTTATAAAAAAGCGGATTGCCGTTTACTCGAGCAATCCGCTTTTGTCTTCTGTCCCGCAGGAGATGCCTGCGTCAGCTATTATTTTACGGTACTACCGGCGTCCAGTATTCCTGCTGGTAAATATCCGTCAGGACGTAGGCCACGCTGGTCTTCGTCGTTTCGGGAATCAGTTTGTCTGCAATCTCCAGATTCCCGTCTACGGTAACTTCATTACCGATCTTGAAGGTATCCTGATATTCGCCTTCATAGCTATAGTAATCGGCAATGAACTGCAGCACCGCGCCGTCATTTAAGGCTTCGACGTTCTTCGCCAGAGCTTCGGTTTCCCCGTCTGTGTATACCGTACGGAAGCCGCAGACCTCCCAGTCACCGTCCGTATTCGCGATCAGCAGCTCAATGCGCTGTTCTTCCAGGCCCATTAACGGATCGGTCAGCAGCGCCGGCACATAGCCGTAATAGGACGTCTGTCCCTTTTCCGTATTGGAATCCAGGAAATAGTATGCGACAGCCTGGTTTCCGATGTAGATCCAGCTGTTTTCCTCTTCCGCAAGCAGCACGCCGTCTTCTGTCAGCTCGAAGATATTGTCAAGGCCGAGATCGATATAGCCGCCATTGTCATCCACGAATACGCTCAGCTTGATGCCCTGCACGAGCGACCAGTTGTCCTGATCAAGCTTGATGCCGTAGCGGCCATCCTTCTGTTTTGTCCAGACGAGTGCTTCGGGATCGAAACGGTTCTCGTTCAGGTAATTTACCGTGTCATTCATGTTCAGCGAACGGCCGCCGAGCGCGCTCTGCAGGAAGTCCATGGCGCCGCCGGAAAGGCCGGACACATTGTAGGTGTTGCCGCCAAGCAGGCCGTTCAGGATCGAAGAGATCCCTGCGCTGGTCGAGGCTGTCGTTCCGCCCGAGGTATAACCGGAGAGCAGCGAGGACAACGGGCTCGAAGCACCGCCGGAAATGGCCTGACCGCTGGTCCCCATCGCGGCAAACTGCTGGATGCAGCGCTGATAATCCTCATCCAGGCCGATCGCCTTGAAGGTCTTCACGGCCGTATCCACGGTTCTTACATTCTTATACGGGAAGTAAATGGACAGACCGTAGGAGTTGGTCATGTCGTTCGAGGTGTTGTTGTACTTCACTGCGCCGCGGATCGCCTTGGCAAGCGCCGCAGCCTCCTTGGTATTCATGCCGTTGCACAGATCCACCAGGTCAACCTGATCGATCCGGGAAGAGACGGCAAATTCACGGGCGCCGCTTCTCGCATTCGAAACCTGTGCATAGTCGTTGCCCTTAAGCAGCGAGCTTGTCGAGGTGGCAAATGCATTCAGCGCCGAAGGCACGGTATTCGAGATCTCCGCAAGGTCCACCACGGAGAGCGTCGCCTTCTGGCCGCGGCACTGCTGCCCGCAGACCGTCACGAAATCATCGCAGATGTTCTTGCCGATCTCCAGCGTGCTCATGGAGGTGTTGCCCGAAAGCTTGGTCAGCCAGCCGGTGTAATACCAGCCGATACCGGGTTCGGATTCCTCGGAGGCGATCATGTAATCGCCGTACTTTGCCATCGTGAGCGCGGTTTCCGTCGTCGCCATCAGGCAGGCATCATAGCCGATAAAATCAAACTTCACACCGCCGTCCCTAAAGGCCTGGTCAAGGCCGGAAAGCGTCAGAGAAGCATTTGCATATTTCTCATCATAACCGTAGCCGGTGATCGATCCGCCGCCGTGGTCCCAGAGAATGATGTCATAGCGGTTTGCCGGGAAATTCTTCGCGCAGTACTGGATGAAGCCGCTTAGGGTCGAGGCCTTCACCATGGATACCGCATTTGTCTCTTCCAGCTTGGTGATATTGCCATCCGTCAGCTGCCAGATCTGGTTCTTGGTATTGCTGATGCCCTGCGTATGCCAGTTTTTGCAGCCGCCGGTGTAGATGATGATATTGATCTTGCCCGAAATCTTTGCCAGGGCCATCTCCACAAGGTCCTTGGAAGCCATGCTGTAATTGGATTCCAGGTCGGTGCCGCACATATACACCATCAGGGTGATCGTATCGTTGTCGTTACCCTTGATCGTTGTATACTTGTTCCGCGAGCCGCTTGCCACGGACGTATCCAGCTTCTGCTTATTGGATGCGTTGTTGGCGGTCTGCGTGGCTGTATCCACCACAGACGTCTGACTCGTGCCGGTGTTCGTGGCTGCCGTGGTGGAGCCCCAGCCGCTGAAGCTTGAGGCGCCGCTTAAGTTGTAATTGATCAGACTGCTGATCGGATTCGTGTTCTGTGTCGTCTCGACCGGCGTCCCGCCTCCGCCAAGGAAGCCCCTGACAAGGAAGAACAGTACGACGATGATCATGAGACCGCCGCCGCCAAGTGCCGCGCGGCTGGGCGTGCCGCTGCCTGAAGACGGTCTGTCGTTCTTGATCTGGTTGCTGCCGTAGTTCTGACCAACCGGACCAGTTCCCAGTCCGCCATCTTTCTTGCGGATATCACTGCCCGTTCCGGTCACGTTTTTCTTTCTGCCTGAAGGGATATTTGCCATTGATGCCACTCCTCTTCTTTCGTATTGAAAATTGTGAAAAGTTTCAAGCATATTCTGCCATTAAATAATCATATCACGTTTTGTCAAAAATGCAATTCCTCCTCGCCGTTTTATCCAGGCGATGCCGCATATTCCCCGCCCTGCGTGTCTTCGTGCCCTGAACGCCGGCGTCCCGCTTACGGCACGAAGACTGTCTTTATTTCGCGCACATCTTTCTTGCGCGGCGCAGCCTTCTGTGCTATAGTGAGCACTGCTTCACCAAACTTATAATTCCATAAAATGAGGTATCAAAATGACTTACCGGATCATTATTCCTGTACTGATTCTGAGCTTAGTGCTCCTTCTTGCTGCCTGCGGATCCGATCCCTCCTCCACAAACGCGTCTTCGGAGAAGGCTCCGGCTGAAAGCAGCATTCCGGCCTCCGAAGAAGGTACGACAGTCCCCGAAACCAAAGCGGAACCGGCCTATCCCGCGTTCACGATCCCGGAAAAGCTTGCCAGTGATACGCTCCACGTGAAAAAGATCGACGGCCTGACGGACGATTTTATTCTGGGAATGGATATCTCTTCCCTCCTTGCCGAAGAAGCCAGCGGCGTGAAATACTATGATTTCGACGGCAAGGAAGCCGACCTGCTGAAGATCCTGGCCGGCGCCGGCGTGAACACCGTGCGCGTGCGCGTGTGGAATGATCCTTTTGATAAGGACGGAAACGGCTACGGCGGCGGCAACTGCACCATCGATACCGCGCTCGAGATCGGCAAGCGCGCGACGGCATACGGCATCGGCCTGCTCCTCGATCTCCACTACTCCGATTTCTGGGCCGATCCCGCCAAGCAGATGGCGCCGAAAGCCTGGAAGGACATGGACGTAGAGACCAAGGCGGAAGCCGTCTATCAGTATACGAAAGAATGCCTTGAAAAGCTGAAGGCAGGCGGCGTGAAGGTTTCCATGGTCCAGCTCGGCAACGAGACGAACGGCACCATGTGCGGCGTGAAGCGCTGGGTGGATATCCAGGCGCTTATGACCGCGGGTTCCAAAGCCGTGCGCGAGATCTGCCCAGATGCCCTCGTGGCCGTGCATTTTGCCAATCCCGAAAACGCTGACAATTACCTGAACTACGCCAGCAAGCTTGCCTATTACAGCCTGGATTACGACGTGTTCGCCAGTTCTTACTATCCTTACTGGCACGGCACGCTGGAGAACCTTTCCTCCGTGCTCTCGCAGATCGCGGAAAAATATGATAAGAAGGTCATGGTCATGGAGACCAGCTACGCCTATACCGAAGAGGACACCGACTTTTCCGGCAATACCATCGGCGAAGGCAGCGCGGTCATCAAGAACTGGCCCTACACCGTGCAGGGTCAGGCAAACGAGGTCCAGGCCGTGATCCGGACGATCGCGGAGGATACGAAAAACGGCATCGGCGTGGTCTACTGGGAAGGCGCCTGGATCAGCGTCGGCACCGAAAGCTGGGAAAAGAATCATGAGATCTGGGAAAAGTACGGCTCCGGCTGGGCTTCAAGCTTTGCCAAAGCTTATGATCCGGATGACGCCGGCAAATACTACGGCGGCTGCGCCGTGGACAACCAGGCTTTCTTCGATACCGAGGGAAAGCCGCTCGAATCGCTCAAGGTCTGGAACCTCATCCGCTACGGCAATGAGACGGCGCCGGTCCCCGACGCCATTGAAGACGTCGCGCTGATGCTCGACATCAACGGCGAGTACGAGCTGCCGGAGACCGTGAACGCGGTCATGACCGATGATTCAAAGCAGGCCGTTCCCGTGACCTGGAACATCACCGCGGAAGAGCTTGAAAGCTACCGCGCGAAAGGCCCGGCCAAGTATGAGATAAACGGCGAGGCCGGCGGGATGGAGGCCAACCTGCAGCTTTCCCTGATCAAATACAATTTCCTGAAGGACTGGAGCTTTGAAGAGGGCGGAGAGGCCTGGACCGCGACCGACCTCGGTAAGGCCGACGAACTCTATGTGGAGGACAAATCGACCGACTCCATGACCGGCACGAAGCATTACCACTTCTGGAGCGCCGCGCAGGATTCGGTGAAGTTCACCCTGGAGCAGAGCCTGAAAGAGCTTCCCACCGGCAGCTACTCCTTCGAGATCTCCATCATGGGCGGTGACGCCGGTGACACTGACGTGTATGCCTATGTGAAGATAAACGGCGAAGAGATCGCGAAGGCGCCCACCGTCATTACGAGCTACAATGACTGGCACACCGCAAGGATCGATAAGTTCGACGTCGCCGAAGGCCAGGAAGTGACCGTCGGCATCTATGTGCAGTGCTCAGGCGACGGAAACGGCGCCTGGGGCAAGATCGACGACGCCGCCGTGAACAGCATCGGAGAATAAGCACGCCTGATCGCTCATCCCCATATAAAAGCGCCCCGGTCGTTTGACCGGGGCGCCTTTTGTCAAATTTTTTTATTCCTGCACTTCCACAAGCTCGATGGTGAAGTTCAGTTCTTTTCCCGCCATCTCGTGGTTCGCATCCAGTACGATGGTTCCTTCGCCCTTGCCGACGACCCTGACCGGGAACTCGCCGTAGGCTGTCTGCAGCATGATGCGCTGCCCGGATTTCAGTGTTTCAGAGCCGGCGAGTTTTGAAGCCTCGATCTCAAAGATCGCTTCGGGGTCCGGCTCGCCGTAGGCTTCTTCGGGCATCAGATGGACTTCCTTGATCTCGCCCACCTCCATGTCGGCAACGGCCGCGTCAAAGCCGGGGATCATCATGCCCGCGCCGCAGATAAATTCGATAGGCTCTCCGCGGTCGTAGGAGGAATCGAACTGGGTGCCGTCGTTAAAGGTGCCGCGGTAGTGCGCGCGCACCGTCTTTCCGGCGTTCTTTCCGGTGCCGAAATCATTCCCGCCGCAGCAGCCACCTCCGCAGCCGCAGTCTTTCCCGTCTTCATGACCGCAGCATTCACCGTCCTCTTCGTGGTGACCGTGACAGTGCTCTTCGTGGCCTTCTTCATGGTGGCCGCAGCAGTGTTCCTCATGGCCTTCGACATGATGATGGTCGCAGTTCGCTTCGCCGATCTCAGGCAGGGTACCGGCGAGCAGCATCTCCACCGCCTTGTCGGGATCGCCCGACGCGCCGGCAAAAAGACGGATCCCGGCTGCCTCAAGCGCAGCCTGCGCACCGCCGCCGATCCCGCCGCAGATAATGACCTCCGCGCCGAGCTCCGCCAGCATGCCGGCTAATGCGCCGTGCCCGGTCCCGTTCGTGGGGACGATCTTGCTCGACGTCACCGCGCCGTCCTTCACCTCATATACCTTAAACGCAGGGGTGCGTCCGAAATGCTGAAAGATCTCTCCGTTATCATAAGTAGCCGCAATCTTCATTCTCTCTTCTCCTTTTTGCGTATTCCGCGTGATCATACCATATTTCTTCCTGTTTGTCAGTCTGAAAAATGCTTTCCCGGGTTTTTACTTGGGAATCTCCCTCTGCATCTCAATCACCCGGAAGAAGGCCTTCGCCGTTCTCAGCTCGGCGTCCCTGAAATGACCTCCGGGATTCCACTCGAGCGTGCAGCGGATGCCTCTTTCCTTAAGCAGTTCATGGGTCTCCCGGATCCTCGCACCTACCGTCCCCATAACGGGGTTCCTCGTCTTTTCCTCGCGGTCGCCGAGACTTAAATAAACGCTGCCAGGGTGAAACTCATGCGTCTTCAGGTATGCATCGAAGCCGGGGTACCAGACGGAAGGCGACGCCGCAGCGATCCCGGCAAACGCATCGCTCTGACAGCCCGCCCACAGGGCAAACAGCCCTGCCAGAGAATAGCCGCCTAAGTAACAGCGCTTTTCCTTATCCTTGCAGAGCTTCAGCACCTCCGCAAGCGTGCGCTCCGCGCCGCCGCTAAAGCCTTCGCTTCCGAACACAGGCGGCGCCGGCCAGGGTGAAAGATCGCAGTTCCAGTCTTCCACGCACAGCGCGATCATCCGAAAGTCTTCTTTTATGTTCTCCCTGATGACTGCAAGCTCCTGCTCCATCCCGGGCAGTTCCCGCACGTCCACAGGCTGGATCAGAACGATATCTGCTTCGGAAGCTCCGAACTCATGTATCTGCATCATTTCTCCTCCGGGAGCAGGGCTCAGCCCTGTTTTTCCCACTCCTTCCAGACCTCCGGCCGGTAGCCGACGGTCGCCTGACTTCCGTTGCGCACGATCGGCTGCTTCAGCACCGCCTGGTTTTCCAGCACCTTTTCCAGCCTGTCCTCCGCCGCAATATACCGGATGAGCGCCAACAGGTCCTTGTCCCTGCACTCCGGATCGATCATCTCTTCAAGCCCGCCGACCGCCCGGCAGACGCTCTGGAACTCGCCCTTGCTGAGTCCCTTTTCCTTCAGATCGACCGACTGGAATTTGATCCTTCTCTCTTTAAAATAGCGCTCCGCCTTGCGGGTATCCGCGCTCTTTTTCGTCCCGAAGATCTGAATGTTCATAGGCTGTCCTCCAGAAGGCTGATCGCCTTTTTATATTTTTCGAGCCGTTCCAAGGCCTCATCATCCACGGTATCCAGGCGGGAAGCGTCGCTGTTGTGGCGCAGATCCGCCAGCTTCACACAGCGCGCGACCGGATCGTTTTTCAAAGCGGCCACATATTCCAGATAAGGGACGGACTTATCGTGCGTCATCAACGCCAAGGCATCCGTGACTGCCGGCGGAAAGCCCATGTCGATCAGGTTTTCCAATGTATAATCCGTATCTTCCACCACATCATGCAGCAGCGCCACGGCCGCCGTGATCTCATCCGTCATACTCTCCGCCACATGGAACGGGTGAAATACATAGGGAATACCGCCTTTGTCGACTTTGTCTTTATGCGCTTCGAAACAAAGCCGGAGCGCCATCTTTGTCAGGGAAGTATAGATCATAAGGGATTCCTTTCTTTGCCACAATAAAAGACTACTTTATGCAGGGAAATAACACCCATCAAGGATCTTTAAATAACGGATGTCATGTTTTTGTTTAAACAACTCATAATCATCCATTGTAAGCGTAAGAACTATTTTGTACCAGTCTTCCTTATCATTTCCAATTTGTGGACCACGCGCATAAAGCCTTCCTTTAATCTCAACATCCGAAGTTGCCATAACCTGGCCTTTTTCCGGATACTCGATAATATTATTCCTCGTGGTCTTATAGAGTAAGCTTAAGCGCTTTGCTCTCACATAGGGCGTTTCGCCAGCTTTAATCGCAAAAGAAGTTTCTATCCTAACAATAGAAAGGGGCGACATTTTAAATTCTTCTGTATTGGGAAAAGATTCTCTCCAAAACACAGGCTTGGTTTTATCAATTACATACGTAACCGGCAATGTTGTTGGGAAGGCTAAAGACAAGTATTCATCCACAGAATTTGAACCGTAATCATTTATGGCTAATTTATCGTCCGCAAATTGAGGAAAGCCAAATCCTTTATAGTCCTGAAGGAGTAACGATGAATACGTTTTAAAGAAAGAGAGCCTTTTGGAATCATCCCAATCTAAGTAATCACGTTTTATGATATCCTCAAAAACCTGGTTTGAGATAATCAATTGATGTTCATCAGTATATAAAAGTGATAAGTCTCTTCTAAGCTCACTAATGTAATACCAATATGCGAACTCTTTATGCGTAGATAACGGTTTAATTCGAATTATTTTTCCTTCTGAGTTTTTCAGAGCATATTCACCAGTATTATTAGAGCGAAGCACCTGATACTTAATCCCATCAACCTCGAGGATGCCATTTACTATAGCCTTTCCTTTTTCGCCTTTATATTGGTGAATTACATGATACATCATTAGTTGAAGCAGAAGAATATACTCCGAATAATTCTCCTTAATCGGAGTTAATGACGCTTTCATCTGCTCAATCACTTTCTCATAATTCGTATACAGACTATTAATGATTCTGCATATGAGTGGAAGTCCTCCCCCGAAATATGATGTTATGATATTTGGAGACATTATTCTTCTAGGAAAGCGCATAACAGATATTTTCATGTGAAGAATTAGATGTTCCAACAAATTGCAATATACCAGCCTTTCGGCTTTTTGCCATTCAAAAGGATAATCTTTTGCTGTGTTTGCAAGATCTATCCCCTTATCTTCATCAATATGGTGACAGTATAAGCCCTCCTCTGATCTCATTATGCTTTTATTCTTTGTAGTGCAGTTCCTGTTGAGAAAAAAATCGCCAGAAACCGTACCATATTTTCTCTTAAGATAATCAACTAAATCATTATACCGTAAGGATAATTCCAGAAACAATTCATTACTAATCATAACATAATTGCCTTAGTCCTTTTACGCCTTCACATTTTCTTTGTGAATTTGCATGCCGGATAGTTGCTGCATCCGTAGAAGTCACCGTATTTCCCGTGTTTCAGGACTATTTGTCCGCCGCAGCGCGGGCAGATATTATTCTCAACATCTGCCTTCATCTGACGGATCTCCTGGATATGCTCTTTTGCTGTAACCGTATTACTGTCCTTCAACGTTTTGATTTCTTCTGCAACAGCATCTATCTGTTCAGGGAAAAGAGCCCCCTCCTTGCCGGTCTTGTTTAAAAAAGTGCGTACTTCCCACAGACCGACAACATTATTTGCTTTAATATACCGTGTATTGCTTTGCGCAAATACCACGACTGAATAGATCGGAAGGTCTTTATTCAGCAATGCTTCCAGGCGTTTCACATGTGTCCAGTTCTGCTTAACAGGGTTATAGATCTTATTCTTCGTTTTCCCATAAGCAAGGACTTGAGTCCATTGCTGCTGTTCTGCTTCACCGTAAATACGTCCGGAATAGTTTTTCGTTTCGACACAGAAAACACCTCTGTCATTGACTGCTACATGATCAATTTGGCTCGATTTTCCATCGACGACCACTGTAACATTGTTGATGACATGTTTCTTACCGGGTTCATCCTTTCCCAACATCAGTTTAACAAGTGCTTCACCGAATCTGCCCTTCAGCGCAGGCAGACAAAAACGTTTGAACATTGCCAGCAGAACAACGATGATTAGAAAATACCAAAACCACTCCATGATAATGCTCCTTGGAGACACTCCTTATTTAGCCGAATACAATTCGAATTCGATACCGGGCAGGTAATCTTTGAATATCTCATTGTGCCCGCATACAGTTGCTTTTGACAGTTTGATATACTCAATATTATCCGAAGAATCCGTATATATTTGAATCTCTGGCAATTCCTGCGATAAACCGTCCATCACCCATCTTTCCGTGTAGATTCCTGCAATCTTCTCAAATTGATATTCTGCCACTGTGCCATCCTTCATCTGCACAATGATGGAAGTGGCTCTGGTCAGATGGATCCCGTACTTTTTTCCGCTGACCTTCAGTTTACAGGAAAAGAGGTATGTATCTTTTAGATCTTCAGATTTTTCTAAGGAGAGATCAGTCACTTCCAGAAAGCCGTCCTCAAGCTGCACGTCTCCGCCATTCATGGGTTCGACCTGTTTAAACTTCTTCGCGAATTCCACCATCGCTTTCTCGGCGCTTTCCTGCACGGCTTCGGCATTCTTCTGTGCAAGTTCCGCTTCAGAAGTTTTCTTCTTTTCTCCTGTCACGACATATGACGCAGCTATGACAACAAGTGCACATACGATCAGCGCCGCGCCGATAATGCCGCCTATCTTTGCACTGAATCTTTTCTTCTCCGCCCTGCGGTTTTCACTAAGCCCTGCCGCAAAATCCGCTTTCATTTTCTCAACGTATTCTGTTAACGGAATGACTTGAGCCTGTTCTTCAACAAGTGTTTCCTTTCTCATTGGAGCATAAACACTGAGGGCCTTAAACATCTCATCGATCTTCTCGGGTGAAATACACGTCCCCTGCTGCCCATTGATTTTCTCAATATATCTGCCGATCTCGTTTAATTTACATACTACGACGCCCGTAGTTTCCCATCCGGTGACCTTAATATCCGTATCATTGTTCGTAAAAACCACAAAAGAATTCACGGGAATTGCAGGAAACATCTTCTTTAATGCTTCTGCATGGTACGCATTCTGCTTGATCGGGCTCGGAAAATGACTGTTCTCCTGAGTGCGGAAATACTGGGTCCACTTGGCATCTGCGTAGCGTCCGTAAATCGTTCCTTTGTAATATTTGGCTTCAAAGACATACAGTCCGGACTCGTGAATCATAAGAAGATCAATTTCCGTAGTCTTCCCGTTTGCCGCCGGTATGTTCAGATTCATCAGAATCTTACACTGTCCCTTTACATGCTGATAGAGTTCTGTCAGCAAAAGGTACTCACCGTAATAGCCTTTGCCGCGCTCGTCCCAGATCTGTCTCTGTTTTTCTATATCTACCGATGTCAGATTGCTGTAGATGGTTTCTAATGTCATCTCATCATTGCTTCTAAGTACTTGCAATTAGCGCTCCTTTGCCGCCGATTTCCGCCTTTATTATACCTGAGGACCGAATGTCTTTCAATCCATTTCCCCTATTGTCCTTCCCGCTCCTTAGGTCTCTTTTTTTCTTTTCCCTAAATCATCACGTCCGTCAATTCGAAAAAATCTATAAACTCAGTCTTGATTTCGCCCTCTGATTTTGGTAAAATACAAGCAAAGCTACACTTCTAAACAAGTGCATAACTCCGGGCATTTTTCTTTTTTATGCCCCGGCAATTATTATGAGGAGGAATATTATGAAGAAATCTCTCAAATTGATTTCCCTGCTTCTGACCCTCGTGATGGTACTGAGTCTCGGTGCCTGCGGCGGTCAGAAGGACCCCAGTGCTTCTGAGCAGAAGCAGGGCTCTGAAGCTCCCACGCAGAGCACAGCTGCGCCTACCCAGGAGCAGCCCGCTTCCAGCGGAACTTCCCAGTTAGCCGGCACCTATGACATCAAGATCTGGTGCCCTGACGCTGCTGTGGATCTGACCAAACAGCAGATCGAAGCTTACAACAAAGCCAACACCGACGGCATCGTCATCAATGCAACCATCGAAGCCGTGGGCGAAGGCGATGCCGCCACGTCCATGATCACCGACGTTGAAGCCGGCGGCGACCTGTTCTTCTTTGCGCAGGACCAGACCGCCCGTCTGATCGAAGCCGGCGCTCTCGCCAAGCTCGGCAAAGCGGCTGCTGCGAACGTGCAGGAAAACAACGAAGAAGACTCCGTTATTGCTGTCAAGAGCGGCGAAGAACTCTACGCATATCCGCTGACTTCCGACAACGGCTTCTTCATCTACTATGACAAGAGCGTCATCCCGGAAGAAGATCTCGGCTCCATGGAAAAACTGCTTGAAGACTGCGAAAAGGCCGGCAGGTACTTCTCCTTCGACGTCAAGAACGGCTGGTATGTGGCTGCTTTCTTCTTTGCCACCGGCTGCTCCTCTGTATGGGAATACGATGACAACGGCAAGGCCATTGCCTGCCGCGACAATTTCAATTCCCCTGAAGGCCTGATCGCAGCCAAGGGCATCAAGACCTTCGTCAGCTCCAAGGCTTACAACAACTCTTCTTCCGGCGCGGACTTTGCCGCTGCCACCCCTTCGGCCGTCGTCGTGTCCGGCACCTGGGATTACAACACCGTTAAGGATATCCTGGGCGACAACCTCGGCGCCGCTGAAATGCCTTCCTTCACCGTGGACGGCAAGTCCTATCACCTCGGCTCCTTCAAGGGCTGCAAGCTGCTCGGCGTGAAGCCGCAGACCGATGCCGTAAAGCAGGCCGTGCTGCACAGAGTTGCTCAGTACCTGACGAGCGAAGAATGCGAAGTACAGCGTTTCGAAAAGCTTGGCTGGGGCCCGTCCAACCTTGGCGCCCGCAACAGCGGAAAATGCACTTCCCCTGCTTTGGAAGCCTTTGAAGCACAGAGACCTTATGCGACCGCTCAGGGTCAGATCAGCGGCGGCTGGTGGGATATCGCGAAAGCCATCCCGACCAACATTGAAAGTGCCACTGACGACGCTGGTCTGCAGAAGGCTCTTGATATCTACAAGGAAGCTCTTGCCGGCATCATCGACATGCCCGAAGATGAAGCATCTGCCATGACCGTGATCGGCTCCATCGCCGGCACGAACTGGGATACCGACTTCGAGATGACCCAGAAGCCGGAAGGCACCTGGTATACCAATGAACCCATCGAGCTGAAGAAGGGTGACGAGTTCAAGGTCCGCATGGGCAAGAGCTGGGATGTCAACTTCGGCGCCGACAACAAGGTCAACGGACCGAACGTGGTCGTTGAAGAAGATGGCTGGTACTTCGTGAAGGTCGTCGTGAATGCCGATCTGACTGAGGGCGTCATCTCCCTTGAAAAGAACAGCCCTTCCACCGGCTGGACCGTGATCGGTGCGATCGCCGGCTCCAACTGGGACAAGGATTTCGACATGGAACTTCAGGCTGACGGCACCTACAAGAGCGTCGATCAGTTCGATCTGGCTGCCGGCAATGAATTCAAGGTACGTCAGGGCTGTGCCTGGGACAACAGCTGGGGCAACGGCACTGACAACTTCAAGGTCGAAACTGCCGGCAAGTACTATGTCGTGTACACCCCGGCGACCACCGAAGTTTCCCTCGTTGCGGAATAATTCCCAGCTTTAAGGCTGCGGGTATTTAAGCCGCTCGCTTAAGTATCGGGGCCGGAGACTCTCATCTCCGGCCCTTATCTTTTCTCACAAGGTGCAATCATATGAAATTATACAGCGATCTGGAATATCTGAAGCTGTCAAAGGGACAGAAATTTCTGTACAACCTGAAATGCTTCTTCGCGGCGATTCCCCGCTGGTTTGCCAATATCGGGATTGCCATCGGCCGCTTCTTCAAGAATCTGTTCCTGGGGATCGGCCGCGAATTGAAAGACCTTGTCACCACCTTTATTCACGGTGACTGGAAGACCAAGGTCTCCTATGTCTTCATGGGCTTCGGCAATATTGCCAGAGGACAGATCCTGCGCGGTCTCCTCTTCCTGCTCTTTGAAGCTGTCTTCATCTTCTACATGTTCATCGCGCCGACGGGCGGCGTTTACTGGCTGAAGAAGCTGCCGTCACTTGGCGAGATCGGCCCGCACGAGGAATACAACGAGATCCTCGACGCCTACACCAAGGTGTACGGCGACGACTCGTTCAAGATCCTTCTGTACGGCGTGCTGACCATCTTCTTCATTATCGCGTTCATCTACACCTGGCGCGTGAATATCAGGCAAAACCAGACGGCGGAAAAAATCCTCGCCACCGGCAAGCCCTTAAAGAGCGGCAAGGACGATCTTCGCTCCCTGGTGGATGATCAGTTCCACAAGACCCTGCTCGCGCTGCCTGTGACCGGCATTATGATCTTCACGGTCATGCCGATCGTCTTCATGATACTGGTAGCCTTCACCAACTACGATGGCGCCCACAACGGCTTCTCAAACAGCCTGTTCACCTGGGTCGGCCTCGAGAACTTCAACCAGCTGCTTTCCTTCTCGGACGGCAACAAGGTCTACACCGCAGCCTTCGGCGAGATCCTCACCTGGACGCTGATCTGGGCCTTCTTCGCAACGTTCACCAACTATTTCCTGGGCATGTTCGTTGCCATGATGATCAACAAGAAGGGCATCAAGATCAAAAAGTTCTGGCGTACCGTGCTGGTGCTGACCATCGCCGTTCCGCAGTTCATTTCCCTGCTGTACGTGTCCAAGATGTTCGCGCAGAACGGTCTTGTGAACGGCTTCCTTCTTGATCTGGGGCTCATCAAATCGCCTCTGCCGTTCTGGACCGATCCGGCCTGGGCCAGGATCACGGTCATCATCGTCAACATCTGGATCGGTATCCCGTACCTGATGCTGATCGCGACCGGCATCCTGATGAACATCCCGCAGGATCTGTACGAATCCGCAAAGATCGACGGCGCCAGCGGCTTCCAGCAGTATGCGCACATCACCCTGCCGTACATGCTCTTCGTTACCGGGCCGTATCTGCTCACGAGCTTTACGAGCAACATGAACAACTTCAACGTCATCTACCTGCTGACAGGCGGCGGACCGGACAAGGCCTGGGCCTCTGCAGCCGGCGGCAGCCCCGGCCAGACCGACTTACTGATCACCTGGCTGTTCAAGGTGACGACCGGTACGGACTCCAAGTACTATCAGGCGTCCGTCATCGGCATCATGGTCTTCATCGTGGTGTCGCTCATCACGCTGATCGTCTATGGCTTGCTGCCGTCAAATAAAAACGAGGAGGATTTCCAGTAATGGCTGATTTGAATAAGCTTTCCGAAAAAACGCCGGAAAATGAACTGAAAAAGCACATCGGTCTGAAAGCCTCCCGTACGATCGGCAACACGGCCATCTACATCCTGCTCGTCATCATGACGATCATCTGGCTGATCCCCTTCGTGTGCATCGTGCTTCAGAGCTTCCGCTGCGAAAGCACCTACATCGTGGGTTACGTCATTCCGAAGGTATGGGGCCTTGACAACTACAAGGCGCTGTTCCAGACGGATTTCCCCATCTGGTACCGCAACACCCTGATCACGGCGCTGTGCGTTTCCGTGCTGCAGACGGTCATCGTGCTCTGCATGAGCTACACGCTCTCCCGCTTCCGCTTCAAGCTCAGGAAGCCGCTCATGAAGTTCATGCTGGTGCTCGGCCTCTTCCCCGGCATGCTGACCATGATCATCCTGTACCGCGTGTTAAAGGATCTGGGTCTTACGCAGGCCAACGCGGTACCCGGACTCATTCTTGTCTATATCGCTTCCTCCGGCATGGGCTACTACATCTCCAAGGGCTTCTTCGACACCCTGCCGAAATCCCTCGATGAAGCCGCCCGCATCGACGGAGCCACCCGCGCGCAGGTGCTTACCAAGATCATCCTGCCGCTTGCCAAGCCCATCGTCATTTATACGATCCTGACCGCCTTCATGGGCCCGTTCGGCGATTTCGTGTTTGCCCGCTACATTTCCATGAATACCTCAAGCGGCATGAACGTAGCCGTAGGCTTATGGAGCTGGCTGACACCGGACCAGGTGCAGTACAAGTATACGATGTTCTGCGCCGGCGGCGTACTCGTCGCCATACCGGTCACGATCCTGTTCCTGTGCCTGCAGAAGTATTATGTCGAAGGCGTCACCGGCGGTGCCGTCAAGGGTTGATCATTTAGGAGGAAAGAAAAATGGCAAGCGTCAAACTCACCAATGTCAAGAAAGTCTACGACAACAAAGTGGTTGCCGTACATGACTTCAACCTGGATATCAAGGATAAAGAATTTATTGTTTTCGTCGGCCCCTCCGGCTGCGGCAAATCCACCACGCTCCGCATGATCGCAGGCTTGGAGGATATTTCCGGCGGTACGGTTGAGATCGATGGCGTGGTCGTGAACGACCTGCAGCCCCGTGACCGCGACATCGCGATGGTCTTCCAGAACTACGCGCTGTATCCGCACATGACGGTCTACGACAACATCGCCTTCTCGCTGCGGCTCAGAAAGATGCCGGAGGACGAGATCTACAAGCGCGTCACGAACGCCGCAGAGATCCTGGGCATCACCGATTATCTGACGAGAAAGCCCCGTGCCCTTTCCGGCGGCCAGCGCCAGCGTGTGGCCATCGGCCGCGCCATGGTGCGCAATGCGAAGGTCTTCCTGATGGACGAGC
>DJYD01000045.1 GCA_002449955.1 Lachnospiraceae bacterium UBA6987 | reverse complement strand
TTTATTGGATAGGTATCCAATAAACAGGCAGCCGAATATTCCATCGGCTACCTGTTTCTTTGTATTTAAAACGGACAAAGAATAAAAGACTTATGCTAGGCTTTTCCATACCGTTCTTTGGCGAGAGTGATAAAATCCTGCGCCGTCTTACTCAAATAGCGTTCTTTGTTGTATGAAATGGCGAGCTCCGCGATTGCATCGTCTCCCTGAAAGGGGAATACAAACACTTCACCACTCTCAACAAATTGTTTTACGCCTCCGATTTTTTGCGCATTGGATTCAAAACTGAAGGTTGCTCCCAATCCGTCACAAGCAAGAATAAGGAGGGTTTCCAGATCGGAATGTTCGAGAATAACACGCGGTTGGAACTTAATCTCTTCAAAATATTTACTCACCATATTTAGAATGCGCCCTTTTTTTTGCAGAATAAACGGCACATTTCTGAAAGCATTCAGATCCAGTCCGTTCTTTTTAATCAAGGCTGCTGCAGCCTTTGGGTTAGGGAAGTATTCCTGCATGAGCTTATGGGAAATAATTAGACATAAACGTTCCTGTCCCAGAATTACAGATTGAATCAACTTGCTCTGGAAAGGCAAAAAGCCGATCTGCAAATCAAGCGTACCATTAACCAGCATGCTCTCCAGCTCTTCTGTTATTCCATTATGTGTAGTGATCTTAACTGTTGGATACTGTCGCATATAAGCTGTCAGCAAATCCGGAAGAATCACACGGCCTCGAATCTGAGAGGTCCCCAGAGAAAGATGACCACTGCGAAGATTCGCAATATCGGAGAGTTCCGTTCTCATCTCCTCTTCATTATCCAAGATTCGTTTGGCATGTTCCAAAACCCGCTCGCCTGCATAAGTAAGTCTGAGTTGTCTGGTATTTCTCTCAAACAAAGGCGTCTCACATTCCTCTTCCAATCTCTGAATATGGCTGCTCACAGCTTGAGGAGAGAGATAGAGTCTTGCTGCCGCCTTTGATATACTCATCTCTTCAGCGACAGTAACAAAATAACGTAGATTTGCGAAATTCATCATTAGCCCTCATATTTCTTGAAATGTTCTTCCAAATTATCAAACAAAAGTTTAATCATTTTTGTCATGCATAATGCATAACATATTTTGGCTGCCGATGCAACAAAAAGCTTATTTTTCTCGATAATCGGTCTGCTTTTTCGCATATTATCGAAATCAAGACAATTGATTATCAATAATTATATTGATAATCATTCGGAAAAATCATGCTTTATTTGGAAATTAAAATTTGATATCCTTTTTTTAGAAAATGCACGAAGGAGGTGAGCATATGCCAATGTTCGATATAACCGGCGCCTGTGATATGCATATTCATACCGGGCCAGATTTTGTAGAAAGAGTCGGTGATGATTTTGAGGTTGCTCTTGCTTGTGAAAAAGCCGGGTTAAAAGCAATTTTGCTGAAGAATCACATGGAGTCAACTGTCAGCAGAGCCTATCATACACAAAAAGCGGTTCAAACCTTAAAAGTTTATGGAGCACTTGTCCTAAACAGTTCTGTAGGTGGTTTCAATCCATTTGCCGCTGAAGCAGCCATGCGCTCCGGCGCAAAAGAGATATTTATGCCTACCTTCTGTGCTGCAGCAGACTTCAAGGTTCATGGAAAAGGTGCTTCCGCCTTATATAAATACGGTATAAAAACTGCAGCTCCTACTCTGACTGCACTTGACACAGACGGCAGCCTGAAATCCGAAGTAAAGCAAATCATGGAACTTGCCAGAGACTACAATGTGCCGGTTGGCAGTTCGCACCTTGGCGCTGATGAAATCTTTCCTCTTGCCAAATATGCTCACGACATCGGAGCGCCGCTTATCATAACTCACCCCGAATACAAGATTCCGAATCTTACACCCGCCCAAATTCACGATTTAGCACAATTAGGTGCTTATATTGAAATAACTGCCGGAGCAGTTTTCCCTATTCCCGGATGCTCCACAGTGGCACAAGACATCGATCTGATCGAAGCGGCTGGCTATCAGAATTGCTTTATCAGCAGCGATGCCGGAACCCCGACAAAACCCATGCCTGCAGACGTACTAAGCAGTTATGCGTACTGCTTGCAGAAGAAAGGTATGGAAAAAGAAAAAATCAAATATATGCTCTGCGAAAAACCAATTGAAGTATTCCGCTTAGCTTAATGAGGAGGTAACCATATGAATGAAAAAATTGTTTGGCTGGAAGTTCATGATCCCGAAGTGCAGAAAATGGAAAATTCGATTCTGCCCGAAGGATTCGATCTTGTCCGCCCCACTTCTACCACAGACAAAGAAGAGCATCTGCGCCTTATTGCTGACGCGGATTACATCATTGCCGGCGGTGTTCGCATTACAAAAGAGTATATCGATGCAGCAAAAAATCTAAAAATGATCCAGAAATGGGGCATCGGTGTTGACAAAATTGACTGTGAAGCTGCCGCCGCCCGCGGCATCCCGGTATATATTACAGCGGGTGCGAACGCTATTCCTGTAGCCGAACTCGCCTTAGGCCTTATGTTTGCCGTAAATCGCAAGATCCCTTATGTTGACAAAAGCATGAGGGAAGGCAAATGGGTCAAATCCAAGATGAGAGCGCAGTGCCGCATGATCCATGGAAAGACCGTCGGCCTGCTCGGTATCGGCAATATAGCCAAGGAAGTCGCAAAGATGCTTCGTGGATTTGAAGGGACCGAAGTTCTTTATTATGATATCTTCCAACTTTCCCCGGAAGACGAAGCAAAATACGGTGTAAAATACGCTCCGCTCGATGAACTGCTTCGCAGAAGCGACATTTTCTCTGTTCATGTACCGCTTCTGCCCTCTACACGCCATATGATTGGGCGTGAGCAGCTTGCCCTAATGAAACCGGATTCTATTTTAATCAATACTGCCCGCGGCGGGGTTGTTGATGAAGAAGCACTCGTCGAAGCACTTAAAACTGGGAAGCTTCGTGGTGCAGGCCTCGATTCGTTTGAGGAAGAGCCGATCAATCCCGCGCACGAGCTGCTGACACTTGAGAACGTTGTTCTGACCGCGCACTGCGGTGGCGGCGTTGCTGATAATGTTCTCCACGTAACAGAACACGCATTTTCCAACATTCAGAAATTCTCACGCGGTGAAGAATTAAGGAAGCAAGATCTTATTACCGTCTGAGCAAGCGGTAAAACAATAAAAAAAGGAGAAAGCACTATGAAAAAACTTATCACCATCATGCTGGCCGCATTATTAGTTCTGAGCATGACTGCATGCGGCGGAAGCAACAATGAATCGTCAAAAGATACTGCATCAAAATGGCCTGAGAAGTCTATCAACTTTGTAATCGGTTTTAAAGCCGGCGGCGGTGCAGATATCACGGCTCGTGCGGTTTTCCAGCCCTTTGTTGAAGATATCCTTGGACAGAAGTTCGTCATCAGCTATCTTGAAGGATCCAATGGTGAAGTGTCCTATACTGAAGCTGCCACGACAGCGGCAAAAGATGGATATACAATGTATTGGGTTGCCCATCCCGGTTTCCTGACCATCCCCCTGACCAAAGATACCGCCAAATATAAATTAGAGGATATCACGCCGGTAGCGCGAATCGCAACTGACGCCAACGTCTTTATCGTCCCCAAGGACAGTGAATTCAATAGTGTTAAAGACCTTGTCGACTATGCAAAAGCCCATCCCGGTGAATTAACGGTTGGTGATGGCGCCTTAAATGCAGATGATGATCTTGCTCTCGAACAGTGGCTTCGTGCCGCCGGCGATATCTCCGTTAACAAAATCATCTACTCCGGCGGTACTACTGATCGTGTGACTGCTGTATTAGGCGGCCATGTTCAGATGTCTGTCATTAATGCCTCTGAAGTCACACCGTACATCAATGAAGTTAAGGTCCTTGGCCTAATGGCGAAAGAACGTGTTGATTTCCTCCCGGATGTTCCCACTTTTGCAGAACAGGGCTACGAAGTCTACAATGCCTCTGACCGTGGTGTTATGATGCCTGGTGGTGTCGACGAAGCAATCGTTGCCAAACTCAGCGATGCAATAAAAAAAGCCATGGAAGATCCTAAATGCCAGGAAGTTATGAAAAACCTGAATCTGACTCCCGCATTTCTCGATTACAAAGAATTCAAGGCTGATCTGGAGCGTGCAAACGAAGCCTACAAGGAAATCATTGCTGCCAACAAGGATGCCAAATAAAGCTTCTTTTCCAGCCTGATGGCGGGACGGAACTGGCTTTTCCGTCCCGTCTCCTTATAGGAGAGATAAATCTATGAAAATGAAATTAGCTGATATTGTATTTCCCGGTCTGTTGATAGCCATGAGCGTTCTGGGACTGAGTGAGTGCAATAAATTCACGGAAAGCGCGGCTCTGCTTCCTCGGATTTGTCTTTGGATCCTCATTGCTCTTTCTGTCGGTATTATGCTAAAGGCTTTGCTCCGCAAGGAGGATAAGACCATTGCATTCAACTGGGGACGAGCCGGAATCATCATCGCTGCACTCATTCTTTATGTTGTCATCATTCCAATTGCAGGATACTATGCGGCAACTGTTCTTTTCACCTTCGCACTGATGTTTGCCTTTGGTGTGCGAAACAAGGTCATACTCATTGCCGTTCCTCTGGGGTTTGCCCTATTCGTGTTTCTGGTATTTGGACAACTTCTGTCTCTTACACCGCCAAAGCCCTTTTTCATGTAGGAGGTACTCATGCTTCAAAATCTTTTAAATGGACTGAGCGCCATCCTGACACTTCAAAATGGCTTATTCATGGTATTAGGAACTATAATTGGAATTCTTGCCGGTGCAATCCCCGGACTTTCTTCCACATTGGCGATTTCCCTTCTGGTCCCTATAACCTTTGTTATGGATCCTCTTCCTGCCCTGGCCATGCTTGCCGGCATCTATAACGGCGGAATGTATGGCGGCAGCATTTCCTCAATCCTTTTTAACGTACCTGGTGCTGCATCAGCTACTGTTACCGCTTTTGATGGTCATCCGATGGCTATGAACGGTCGGAGTGCAAGAGCACTGCAATTAGCTGTACTTGCCTCATTCACCGGTGGCATAATCAGTGTTTTTGCCCTTATTTTGCTCTCGGCGCCACTTGCCAAGGTCGTGCTTGCTTTCGGTCCTGCCGAATATTTCTGGGTGGCTGTTTTTGGCATCAGTATTGTTGTGAGCCTTTCTTCCGAAGGGATGATGAAAGGCTTGGCAGCCGGAGTTTTTGGCATGGTTGTTTCTATGGTCGGTATGGATCCTGCTACAGCTGTTCCGCGGTTTGATTTCGGCAACATTTATATGTCCGGCGGTTTTCAGCTCACCTCAATCCTTCTCGGTATGTTTTCCATTCCTTCAGCCATTTCTCTTCTTGAAGAGAAGTTCAAAGGAAAAATCGACCTTGCAGAAGAAAACAAAGCCGAAAAGGTCCGTTTGTTTTCCTATTGGTTTAGATACTGGCCGAACTATATCCGGTCTTCCATTATCGGTGTAATTGTAGGCATTATTCCTGCCGCAGGCGGCAACATTGCCAGCTTTGTGGCCTATGATACGACAAAGAAGCTCTCAAAACACCCTGAAACATTTGGAAAAGGCGAGCCTGAAGGTGTTATCTCTTCTGAAGCCGCCAACAACGCCGTGACAGGTGGATCATTTATTCCGCTTTTGACAATGGGTATCCCTGGGTCGCCTGCAGCCGCAGCGATCATGGGCGCCTTCATGGTGCAAGGCATTATCCTCGGCCCCCAGCTTTTCACATCCAATACCAAGCTGGTTTACGGTCTTATGTGGTCCATGCTTTTCACGAATATCATCATGCTGTTTGCCGGTTATTATGGAGCCAAAGTTGTTCGCAAAGCCCTTGGTGTTGATAAAGAAGTTCTTGCTCCATTGATTTTTGCCTTCTCGGTGATCGGCTGCTATTCTATTCGAAACAGTATGTTTGATGTACGTGTAATGCTGATCTTTGGTGTTATCGGCTTCTTTATGAAAAAATACGGATATCCCTCTGCAGCGTTTATTCTCGGATATATTCTTTCTCCGTTGCTGGAGGAAAACCTGCAGCGTGTCATTCAGTTGACGCGTGGAAATGTCTTTTCCGGCAAATCCGGATTGTTTGGCTCCGGCCTGTCCTGGCTCATGATCGCACTGACAGTTATGTCGCTTGTTTTCCCTTACATTATGTCCTGGATCGGCAAACGAAAACAAGCAAAAGGTGAGCAGGGAATTCCTGAAGATGATTAACGAATTGGAGGTAATAATGATGAGAAAAAACATTAAAGAAAGAGCTGCCCAAGGCTTATGCAGTTACGGTTTAAATATTGCGCTCAGTGATCCTGTGGTTATTATGATGGCTGCACGTGCCGGATTCGACTTCGTGCGCTTAGACTGTGAACATATGATGTTCAGCGATGAAGTTGTCAAAGATATGATTTATATCGCTCGCGGGCTCAATATGCCGATTCAGCTTCGCGTGGCTGATCTCAATAAGGCCAGTGCATTACTTGATTTAGGTGCAAGCGGCCTCATGGTTCCTCATACAAGCTCTCGTGAAAAAGCCATCGAAGCAGTTATGGCCACGAAATACGCTCCCTATGGACAGCGAGGCATGACAGGCTCTTCCCGTGCCCTCAATTTCGGCGAATATAAACTAAACGACTACGCCACTTGGGCAAATGATGACGTCTCCTTAATTGTTCAGATTGAGGATAAAGACGGTCTGGAACATATTGATGAAATCCTTTCAGTACCTGGAATCGATATGGTTGCCACGGGAAAGAACGATCTTGCCCAGGCACTTGGTGTTCCGGGTCAGAATAATCACCCTGATGTAATTGCTGCAGAAGATATGGTAATCCGGAAAGCGCTTGAGCACGGAAAATATCCCACTTTGATGGTCAAGAGCCAGAAACGTATCGCAGAGCTTTACAATAAGGGTGTTCGCTGTTTCTCTCTCGGACGCGATGAAAGCTTACTTTTCGGTGCGATGAAAGACAATCTCGCCGCATTAAAACTGGAGGAGAAATAATCATGATTCAAATCAGCAAAGAAGAGATTTGCCATCTGCTTCCTCAGTTTGACCTGGTGCAAGACGCCGCCCTTAAAGATGTTGCCTTATCTATCTGGCAGGAAGCGTGCCTGAAGGCTGATTGGGATGATCTTAAAGCCATCCCCTTTGGGCCTGGATATGATGCTGTACGCGCCGGTTTTCTGCATCATGTTGCCGCAGTAACACAGTACAGCTATGTGCTTGCAAAAGCATACAATGATCTCGAATCAGAGCCTTTAAATGTTGATTATTGCGTTGTCGGCGCCCTTTTACACGATGTCTGCAAGATCGTGGAATACTCTGCTGCCGGTGGACGTACGGCATGGGGCAATCATGTGTCGCATGCAATTTATGGCGTTGCCTTATGTGAGAAATACGGTGTTCCGCTTGAAATCACACACATTGTTGCTTCTCACACCTCCAAGCTCAGTATGCCAAATAAAAGCCCCGAAGCAATCATTGTGGCCAAGGCTGACGGCGTTGCAGCAGGAATCGTTCATCTGTTTGAGGATAACAAATAAAACAGATTCTTCTCTCCTTTTAGCGGGCTGCAGAAATGCAGCCCGCCTTTTTAGATTTTATCAGATGAATTCTTTATTATCATCCACGGTCAGAACAGCATCGCACAAACAATACTCGTCATGATAATACTGACGATCAGTGTTGCTGAAGCCCCGAAGGCAACGGCACTGTCCTTATAGCCAAAGTTCAAAGCCATTGCCGGAGCGGATGTCGGAAGCGGGGCAAACATCGCAATGATCATTGCCTCGCGAACAGCACCGAAGGGAATAAGCCCAAACCAAGCGATCAAAGCGACTTCCACCCCAAGCCGTCAGAGCAGCGCCGCTGTCATATCTTTTGATATCGTCAGTCCGTTCAGATTACAGATAAAAACACAGGGAAGCGTTACCTTGACCATGATTTTTGTCAGGATCTTGGCTGCTGATTCCGGCAGACTTCCCGTCTTTTTCATGATATATCCAATGGCTATGATCAGGACGACCCCGCCTGTTTTCACTCATACACTGAGCATAGATTTCTCTTCCTAATCCGTCTGTTGTCTTGATTATTGCCCCAACTATTGTTTCCGGAAAACTATTCCTTTTCCGGCATCTCCAATTGTTTCACAAAACCAACCTTGATTTCATCGTCCTCACTCAAGGTGCAGACAAAGCTTCCGGCAAACGTCTCATCCCTCTTTGTATAATCAGAGCGATAATGTGCACCCCGGCTTTCTTTTCTCTCTTTTGCAGACAGGGTCAGCATCTGCGCCGTCATGTAATATGACAAATATTCATACGCGCGGCGATCCACTTCCGTGCCAGCCCTCATGCCTTCTATGACCCCTCTCTGCTCTTCCAGATAATTTTCAAAACGTTCAATCGAGGCTTCATTTCTGACGATGGAGACTTCTTT
This sequence comes from Lachnospiraceae bacterium UBA6987, assembly GCA_002449955.1. GTDB lineage: Bacteria > Bacillota > Clostridia > Lachnospirales > Lachnospiraceae > UBA6987. The sequence goes on along the minus strand of DJYD01000045.1, from coordinate 38,983 downwards.
CCATGCCATAGCACGCAGCTCGCGAATCTTCTGTTTCCACTCGATGCCGGAAGAAATCATTTCCCCATTGTCAGCAATACTGGTCCTATCTTTCTGCTCTGCTTTTTCTGCGTATTCAGCCGCCTTTTGGCCGGCGATCCTCCCCGACACGACTGCCTCCATCAATGCAGCACCGGGCAGACGATTCGCGCCGTGTAATCCGCCCACCGCCTCACCGCAGGCATACAGGCCGGGAACACCTGCCGAATAATCACTGTCAACACAGATCCCGCCCATGTAGAAATGAGCTGCAGGACAAACAGGAAGATAGTCTTTTTTTACATCGAATCGATGAGATGACAACGTTCTGGCTAATTCTTTATATCTAGTTTGCAGCACCGTGATATCAATTCCGGAACAGTCCACAAAGACACAACCATTCTCCCCTCGTCCCGCATTGATCTCCGACTGAATGGCTATAGCCATAGCATCCCTTGTGGCTTTGTTGCCTGCGGCACTATAAAAAGGCATAAATTCCTCTCCCTTGACATTCCGCAGAACAGCACCGTCAGAAAACAAAGACCCCTCTATTTGAAGACGGACCGGCTGAAACATTACGCACGGATAAAACTGCACAAACTCCATATCTCTCAACGAGGCTCCCGCCTCCAATGCCAACCGATAAGAATCGCAGGTCACATCTGAAGTGTTGTTTGTCCTTGCGAATAAAGACGCACCTCCGCCAGCAGCAAGAACAACACTCTTTGCCAGAATACAGAATCGTGTATTATTTTGATCCGCACATATGCATCCGACTATTTTCCCCTTGTTTTTCAACAGTCTGAGTACAGATGCATGATGAATCATCTCAACACCTGCCCTCTCGGCAGAAGCCTCCATTGGTTCTGTAAGTGACAGACCTCTCGTTTGATAAGGTTTCTGACTGTAATCGGTGTAGTAGTAGCGTGCCGCTGAATGCCCTCCTGTCCGCTTTACCATCAATTTACTTCCAGAATATCGGAATGAGACTCCATTATCGATCAAATATGGCAAAACATCAGCTGATTCATTTATGACCTTGTATATCATCATTTGGTCATTGATATCCGCTCCGGAATGAAGAAGATCTTCCCGGTACAGTTCTTTTGAATCACTCTGTTCATTTTCAGGGTTATAAACAGAGACACCTGCTCCAGCCACAATCGAATTACCGGAATGTCCTGCAAGGCTTTTACAGATCAACGTCACTCTTTCTCCCTTTGCTCTCGCAGAAAGAGCCGCTGTCATGCCCGCCAAACCTCCGCCAATAACTAACACCTCTGTCTCAAAAACGTTCATATATACCCCTTCCAGGCAAACTTCTAATATGATTATACAAAAAAACCCCTGCAAGAGGTAACAGGGGTTAAGAAAAAGTTTCCATCCTGATTGAGTATTTCGAAAATGGAATCTTAGGTCTTACGACACATATTTGTCTTATGGTTTTAGTTTTTTCCGCAGAACTTCTCTAACAGTTTTTCCGCTCTGTCGACATTAAAGATGCCGCAGACGCACGGCTGCGCAATTGCAACTGCTGCATCGTGGATTTTCTTCCTGCCGGCTCTGACGGCTTCAATGTTTTCAATGACCAGATTCTTCGAAACCATTCCGTGACCACACATCGTTACAAACTCCAACACCTCTTCCGGCGGCAGCTTATCGGTCCGGCCGTGAATGCCAAGGGAATAGTTTACCGAATGCGGCTTCAGTTCCAGTTCTTTTGCCATATCCAGCACTTCATCGTTCAGACCGCTGATGACGACAGAAAGACCTGCATCCAGCGCTTTGATACGTTTAAGCACTTCAAACATTTTCTCTCTGCTGTCAAAGCAGCAGCGCACACGGGGAGTATCACCCATAGCCGTGCGGATTTCTTCAACCGTTGCGCCGGTAAAAATCGTTCCGGTCTCATAAGATCCCAGGTTATCCGGGCCGACCTCCTGCACGATATCCAGAATTTTCCAAAGGAACTCTGCTGATCCTTTATTATTGATGCCGACCGAGGGAGTTACCAGTAATACGTAGTCATCTTTCAGGCTCTCACACGAACCTCTTCTATGCAGTGAATGTGACATATCTTATTCCTCCACTAACGGTCTGCCCATCCCCAGATTAATCTTATTGTTGGGGCGAGGCGCAAGTCCGAATTTTTCCAGCACCGGAACTTCCGGCATCTTATAGGGATCTTCATCACTGAAGCGGCAGATCAGATCCAGCGAGAAAACGGTATCGATAGTCTTGGCCGTTTCCATAATCGTTTCAAGCACCGCTTCCAGTTCTTCGGCAGGAATTGTGAATTCAATAATGCCGCTGATAACACTCTGCTGTTTTGCTTCTTCCTTCAGCGTGCCCTTCTTTTCATCAAGAAACAGCGTTTTAACCGGGTTCTTCGCTTCGTATTCAATATTGAATTTTGACAGTGCCATGGTCATCTTTTCAACATCCACGTAGCTGGCACCGACTGTAGGACGTCCCATCTCGATCGCAATGCCGTATTCACCACGTTTGACACGGCCGGTAACGTCATTGGTTTTGACCTCTTCCGTGCCACGCCCCGGCACTTTCGTTTCCGGATGATAAGCCATCGGATCACTGAAAAACTTCCTAATCGAGCGCGGATAGGTATATACACCAGGATTTTCATAGAGAGCGCCGCGCGGACATTTCACTATGCGCTGCCGTCCGCAGGTTCCACATTCCAGGCATTTATCCTGATCAATGTGAGCCTTACGGTCAACGATTGTAATCGCGCCAACCGGGCAGTACTTCACGCACAGTCCGCAGCCAACGCATAAATCTTCATGAACAAGCATGGTTTTCCTCCTCAACTTGACAAACGCTTGCCAAACAGGCCTTATGGACTTTACATACTATGGGCCTGTTTGATTACAGCATTACTCTTCGTTCTTTTGATTCGCTTCTTTTTCCTGCTCTAACAGCATAGCCGCGCGGGTCTGATTGAAGATGCCGCAGTAGCAGGGCTTGGCCAGGATCTTAGCGCCTTCTTCAGGCGTCATGCGGCCTTCACGAACTGCTTTACGAATCTGACGCACAAGACCGGCTGACAGCATGGCGTGGCCGCACATGGTCGTGAAGCACAGGGTCTCATCTTCGGGAAGGAGCTCCGTAGCGCCGAAGATGCCAAGGGCAAGGTCCGCCGAATGCGGCGTCAGGCCTGCCTCGTGGCACATTTCCTCGACCTTATCACGCAGTCCGGTGATAACGACAGACATGCCAAGGTCCTCTTCCTTTAACTGCTTCAGGACGGCAACCACCTTGTCGCGGTCATCAAAGCAGCCCATAGCCGGCGAGTTGTCTTCTGTCTTATTTAACAGTTCCTCGCGGTCAAAGCCCATGGTCAGGTTCTGCTTTGTGGTGAGTGAGCCCCAGTTGACCGGTTCATGGTCGAGAGCGATCTCCATCACGCGGCGCATTTTGGGGGCTGCCCCGTCACTGTTGATCTTCATGGCCGGGCGGGAAATAAAAGGAAAATCATTCTGAAAAGTCTCTTCGGGACCAAAACGGTGCAGTGTATGTGACATGTCATTTCCTCCTATTCATTGCAGAACGGCTTACCGAGGCCAACATTGACCTTGGCATTCTTCGGGACATGAATCCCCATCTTTTCCAGCACAGGGACCGCAGCAATGGTTCCGTCCTCTTCATAGCGGACCACAAGGCCCCAGGAAAAGACGGTATTCGTGCAGTGTTTAGCCGCCTCATAGACAACGCCGGCAATCTCTTCAAAACGTTCAAACGGGATGGCAAATTCAACGATCGCAGACAGGATCTTCTCTTCTCTCACGTCATCGTGCACGATGCCGGTCTTCGTATCCAGCAGAGACGTCAGGGGATTGCAGGGTTCAAAAACGATGCCGCGCTCAGCAAGCGGGATCGTGACGACCTCAACGTCCTTCACCTTCGTACCGATGGACGGACGGCCAAATTCAAGAGCAAAGCCGATTTCACCGCGTTTTACACGGCCGGTTACATCATTGGTCTTGACCTCTTCGGTGCCTCTCCCGCGCACGCCGGTGCTCTGATGCTTCTCCGTGGGATCACCAAACACTTTGCGGACGCTTCTCGGCCATTCGTTGACTTCCGGCGGTTCATAAAATGCTTTTCTGGGGCATTCGATCTGACGTACGCAGATGCCGCATTCGACGCAGGCATCCTGATCGATATAAGCTTTTCTGTTTTCTACATGGATCGCGCCCTGCGGGCAGAATGGCAGGCATTTGCCGCAGCCGACGCACAGTTCCTGATTAACTTTCATGTGTATACTCCTGATTGATAATGGATTTACGCCAAACTTAGCAAAAGGGATCCGGGCGGAATGCCCGGATCCCCCCTCTTTACTTAGCTGTCCGCAAGACGGACTGCTTATGCAGGATCAGAACTGATCAGTCCTTCGGGACCATTGCCAGGTAAGTGGTGTAGTCTTCTTTCACTTCCTCGGCATAAGCGGTCCATTCCTTGTATCCCATAAAAGCGTCAGCCATGGCGTTTTCTTTCACGAAGGTCTTCCAGTCTTCCGTTTCAGCAACCTTCTGGAACAGGCCGGAATAGTACGCAAGTACTTCATCCTTCACACCGGGGTTCATAACGATACCACGGTTCTGCTGATGATCGAGCTGATAGCCCTGTTCAACGGCAGTAGGCAGATCCGGGAAGTCCGGAAGACGGTTGTCAGCAATAGCCGCGATAGTGTTCATGGTACCATTCTTCATGTGTTCGACAGATTCGGCCAGAGACGAAGAGCAAAGATCGATATGTCCGCCAAGAACAGCAGCTGTCAGCATGCCCTGATCATCATAGGGAACGTAGGTAATCTGAACATCAGCCAGAGTGTTTAAGGTGTACAGCAGAATAGCATCATCGGAAGCATTGCCAACGCCGCCCCACTTCAGGGTGCCAGGGTTTTCCTTCGCATATTTCACGATATCATCGATCGTCTTGAAATCCCACTTCTTGGAAGCGCAGATAACACTAGGATCCTTTACCAAGTGAGCAACAAAGGAGAAGTCCTTGGTGTCCGGGCTGAACGGGGAGTTGCCGGTGATCGGCTGAGTAAAGAAGGAAGCAGAGGTGGATGCCAGCGCATATTCGTAACCTGCTTTGTAATCCTTCAGATAGGTGTAACCAACTACACCGGAGCCGCCCTTCTTATTGACCGGGACAACATTCACGGGGCAGAGTTTGTACTTCTCGATGATTTCGACCATCTTACGGACCATGATGTCGTTACCACCGCCGGCGCCAAACGGAATGACGAATTCGATGTCCTTGGTAGGAACCCAACCGGTTGACTCGGAAGCTGCAGGAGTGGAAGCTCCGGAAGCGGCCGGAGTAGAAGCCGGAGTGTCGCCGCCGCAGGCCGTCAGCGCGAAGACCATTATCGCGGCAAGGAGCAGTGCCATAAGTTTTTTCATTGTTTTTTCCTTCCTTTTTTGTTTTTAGTAGCTATTGTATCGGCGTGTCAGCCGATCATTTTAATGTGAGCAGGGCTTTGTTAAGCCGCTTTTTTCTTCGCCCGAAGTTTGGCAAATGCATTCTTGATCGGGGTTCCGAATGCCAGGAACAGAGCAATCACAAGAATCACTGCCGAGATCGGGTGAGTGAGGACCTTGAAGAAATTATTGTTGTCGATGATCAGCGCCTGTCTCAGGTTTGTCTCAGTCAGCGCACCAAGCACGAGGGCTAAAACCATAGGGGCTGCCGGCACTTTCAGCTTCTTCAGGAAATATCCGATGATGCCGAAGAACAAGGTGACGCCTACCGTAAACATCGAATTCTCCAGGGCAAATGCACCCATCAGGATGAATGCAAAAATCAGAGCATTCATGGTTGTGGTTTTGACGTTCAGGATCTTGACAAACAGGCCTAAAGCACCAAGACCGATCAGGACTAGGATGACATTGCCCAGATACATGGAGGCAACAAGGCCCCAGGCCACTTCAGCGTTCTTCAGGAAAAATGAAGGGCCGGGCGAAATGCCGAGCATCATCAGTGCACCCATCATGATAGCGGTTGCACCGGAGCCAGGTACGCCGAGCGTCAACATAGGCACCATAGCGCCCATGGAAGCAGCGTTGTTCGCAGACTCGGGAGCGGCAACACCTTCAACCACACCCGTTCCAAATTCCTCTTTGTGTTTGGAGGTCCGTTTTGCCATATCATAGGACAGGAACGAAGCAATCGTGGCGCCGGCGCCGGGCAGCATGCCGACAATGAAGCCGAGGATCGTTCCTCTTCCGATATGCGGCAGAGTCCGTTTCCATTCTTCTTTATTCGGCAGAAGCTTCTTCAGCTTCAGTGAATCTTTTTCGACCTTGATGTTGTTGTTTTCGAAATTGCAGATGATTTCCGCAATACCGAACAGGCCCATCGCAACCGGTACAAAATCAATGCCGGAATAAAGGTTGACATTGCCAAACACGAATTTCGGCGTACCGAAGACCAGATCGATGCCGATACCGGCAACAAACAGTCCGAGGAAAGCGGCAAGGAAACCCTTTGCCGGAGATTTGCCCGTCATGCCGGCGATGGATGTCAGGCCGAGCACCATCAGCGCAAAATACTCAGACGGACCAAAGGATGTGGCAAAATTAGAGATGATCGGTGCCAGTGTCATGAACAGCACGACCGAAATCGTACCGCCGATAACTGAAGCCAGGCACGCCATGCCGAGAGCTTTGCCGGCCTGTCCCTTTCGGGCTAGCGGGTACCCATCTAATGTCGTCATAATCGCAGCCGAGTCGCCGGGCGTATTGATCAGGATAGCGGTGATCGAGCCACCGTACATGGCGCCGTAGTAGATACCGCAGAGCATGCAGAGTGCGCAGGCAGGTGACAGGCCATAGCACAGAGGAAGCAGGACTGCTATACCGACGGAAGGGCCAAGGCCGGGCAGGGCGCCGATGATAACGCCGCAAACCACGCCGATAAGGGAATACAAAATAACCATGGGGTCAGCCAGGATCGAAAAACCGAGGCCTAAATTCTGAAGCAGATTCATCGTGCACCTCCTATCAGAATCCGAGCGGCCCCTTCGGGACCGGCACCTTCAGGAAAACAACAAAGATCAGGTACAGGAAGATCGTCATGCCAACACCGATGATCAATGCTTTCCACCATTTTTCTTTACCCTGGAAGATCAGATAAACCACCACACTGATAAATAAGCAGAGCAGCATACCCAGAAATTTGTATGCAACAAGAACAAATACACCCAGAAGCAGGAAAAACAGAAGATTCTTCAGTTCTCTGGGATTCAGGATTTTAGCCTCCTGCTCCGCCTTAAGGTTCTCATCTGCGGCAGCTTTTTTGCTCTGTGTCAGAGTCTCTAAAAAGAGCAGAACTCCGCACACGATGATCGCAATACCACAGATAGTGGGGAAAAACCCAGGGCCCATAATGTCGCGCTTAATCATCGGCAGATCCTGAACCTTGACCAGAATCAAAATGACAGCGCCGATGATCACGGACAAAATTGCCAGGATCAGGTCACCGGTTTTTGCTTTGAGTTTCATAAGCTCTCATTCCTTCCTCTAAAAAAACTATAAAAACTGGATTTCTCTATTTTGCGGCACGTATTTCTGCAGCATCGGGATCGCCCTGGTCGGATTATAGAAGCCGCAGACGCAGGGGCTGCCCATGCGCACCGCTGCCTGTTCCGGGGTGAGCCGACCGGCCTTGACCTTCTCAATGGTGTCGACCACTAACGAGCGTGAGATCATGCCATGACCGCACATTGTGATGAATTCCAGGATCTCTTCCTCAGGAAGCTCATCTTTTTTGCCCCAGATATCCAGGGACAGATTGACCGAGTGCGGTTTAATACCGAATTCCCTGCAGATCTCCTCGATCTTCAGGCGGGGTCCGGAAACCGTCACGGAAATGCCCAGATCCATTTCCAGAAGCCTGCGAATCACTTCCCGCATTTTGTCTGCACTGTCAAAGACGCAGCGCACGCGGGGGATTTCGGTAAAGCCCGCCTTGATTTCTTCGATGCTGACGCCGGAGAGAATCGTTCCTACTTCGTTTGAGCCGGTGTTGACCGGACCGACTTCCCAGACCACGTCCAGGACCTTGCGAAGCTTGTCCTTGCTGCCCGCCGCATTAATGCCGGCGGCCGCTGTTACCAGTAAAATATAATCATGACTCAAGGATTCGGCACTGCCTCTCCTGTGTAATGAATGAGACATAACTTCCTCCTTACCTTTCGATTTTGTACGGACGGCCGATGCCGATATTTACCTTGCAGTTGTCGCGCACCGGGATGCCCATCTCTTTGCACAGCTCAAGGCCGGGCAGTGTCCCGTCTTCGTTATAGCAGGTGATCATATCCATCGAAAAGACGGTATCGACTTCCTTTGCGATATCCTGGCAGACCTTCAGGATCTCTTCCCCGCGCTCAAAAGGAATCCGGAATTCAATGATCGCGCTCACAAAACGCTCATTCAGGTATTCTTCCTTAAACTTGCCGGTTGAAATGTCTTCCACAAGGTCAGTCAGAGGGTTGCAGTCCTCAAGTACAATACCGTATCTGGCCAGATGCATGGTCGCTTTTTCGATCTCACGGACAGAAGTTCCCACCACCGGGCGGCCCATTTCGAGGCAAAGTCCCAACTCTCCACGACACACACGGCCGGTCACATCGTTGGTCTTGACCTCTTCCGTGCCGCGGCCAGGTACGCCGGTACGCGGATGTGCTGTAGAAGGATCAGAGAAAAACCGCCTCATCTGACGTCCCATGGAACGTTCTTCCTTCGGCAGTTCGTAGATCGCACTGCGGGGACATTTCACTACACGCGGCCTGATACAGGTGCCGCACTCAAGGCAGGCATCCTGATCGATTTCGGCTTTGCGCTTTCCATCCACTGTAACCAGATGGATCGCATCTGCAGGGCAGTACACTGTGCAGATGCCGCAGCCGATACATTTTTCCTGATCTATTACCATAAGTCTCTCCCAAGTCCTTATTCGACCGATTAACATTTTCTGTTATATTGATGCTAAATGAATCTCATTAACTTTACAATTCCCAGATAATTATATAATCATAACTTATTAGTTATAAAAATGGTCCGCTTTGATAATTTTCTGTCAACTCTCTTGACATTTTCTTAGCACCATTTTCCTGGCCAGAATAAAAGCATGTTCCCAGGAGCCGCTGTCCACTGTCCCCGTTCCGGCTATGTCATAGGCGGTTCCATGTGCGCAGGTCGTCGCAGGTTTGGGAAGTCCGCCATAAGCCGAAACCGCTGCGCCAAAGCCATGAAGTTTCATGGCAATCTGTCCCTGATCATGATACATGGTCACGGCGCCGTCGAACTCGCCGCCAAATACCCGGTAAAACAGAGTGTCTGCAGAGAAGGGGCCAAAGAGATTCATTCCCTCTCTTTTCCCTGCTTCCACGGCCGGTATGATGGTGTCGATTTCCTCTCTGCCACAGGTCCCGTTTTCACCATTATGCGGATTGAGACCGGCAACCGCAATACGGGGATTCTCAAATCCGGCTCGCCGCATCGTCTCGTTAAGCATTCGTGCTGCCCGCAAAATCTTGGTGATGCTCAGCGAAGGCCCTACATCCCGCAGCGGAATATGCCCGGTCACACGGGCTGTCCAGACATGATCCAGAACATTCATTTCCATCCGGAATGCATCGCTTCCGTAAAACCCGGCCAACAGATCGACAGCGCCGTTCAGATGGAAGCCCGCTGCCTTCAACCCCGCCTTTTGATTCGGACCAAAGCAGATCGCATCAAGATAGCCCGCTTTGCAGCCTTCTACGCAGGCCTTTAAGCAGTTCCCCGCATCACGTGCCAGGTCTATATTCATCTCCCCGTAGGGGTAACGATCTGCATCCAGCGTTCCGGTGTCCACTAAAACCAAACCGGTATGCTGCAGCGCTTCGGAGACATTCTGCACTTTGGTGTAGCTGATTGCCGTGCCGACCGCTCTCATTCCGCGCTTTAACTGCCGTTCATCGCCGATCAAAACGGCTCTGACTCCCTCATCAAAGCAGCCGTGTTCCGCCGCTTTCACAATGATCTCCGCCCCCACGCCGGCAGCATCGCCCATCGTGATCCCGACCGAAGGGCCCCCGGGCAAAGCATTGTCCTTTTTCATTCCTTTTCCCTTTATCTATGAGGCAAAAACAGAAACGATGCAGCAATCCTCTGCACCGCTTCTGTTCCTACAGTCTTATTTGCCTTTCTTTGCTTTCAGGAACTCTTCCTGCTCCTTCAAAAGCACATCGATTTCCTCATCCGTCATTCCGGCATAATCACGGAAAACCTCACGGTTGTTTTCACCCAGCATGGGGGCCGGTTCGTACGTGGTATCGGGATATGTCGCCATTTTGATCGGGCTGCCGGGCATTTTGTACTTGCCGGCGACCTTGTGATCCACCTCAACCAGCATATGCCGCGCAGCAATCTGCGGATCTGCGCAAATCATCTTCATGGTATTGATGCGGCCGTAGGGAACACCGCCTGCCGCAAGAATTGCCTCATTTTCATCTATTGTATGCTCACGCGTAAACTTCGACAGTTCTTCCGTAAGCTCTTCCCGGTGCAGGCGTCTTGCATCCGGATCATTGAAACGCGGATCCTCCAGCATATCTTCGCGGTGGATCGCATGGCAGAGATTCTCAAAAGCTGAATTCCTCGAGCAGGTAATGATAACTTCACCATCCTTGGCCGGGAAGGTACCGAACGGCGCATTGACCGGATGTGTATTACCGACGCGCTGAGGATTTTCTCCGGTCACACAAGTGTTAATGACGGCATTTTCCAGGCAGGAGAAAGCCGAATCCAGCATGGCGATATCGATGAACTGGCCTTTGCCGGTCTTTTCGCGATCATAAAGTGCCGCAGAAACCGCACCAAAGCTGTAAATGCCGGTAAAAATATCACTGACTGAAGTGCCGCAGCGGGTCGCTCCACCCTTCGGATCGCCGGTCAGGCTCATCAGACCGCTCATACCCTGAATCACCATATCCAGGGCCCCCCGGTCTTTGTACGGTCCGGTATAGCCAAAGCCTGAAATAGCCATGTAAATGATCTTCGGGTTGACCGCTTTGATCACATCATAACCGAGCCCCATGCGTTCCATCGTACCCGGTTTAAAGTTCTCAATGATCACATCAGCCTTCTCGACCATCTTCAGAAGCACCTTTTTGTCCAGTTCTTCCTTCAAATTCAGGGTAACGCTCCGCTTGCTGCGCATAATCGAAAGATCATAGGTGCGTTCTCCGTTCAAATAAGGGCCGCTTGCCTTTGGGCGGTCAGGTCGTTCCACCTTGATAACGTCGGCCCCCATATCAGCCATGATCATCGTGGCGAACGGACCAGACAAAAACTGTGTCAGATCAATTACCGTAACTCCGCTTAGCGGACCATATCCTTTTGCCATTGCTTTATCTCCTCTTGCTCCAGTATGATTATCCTTGTTGCTGCCGGTAAATTGGCAATTATTCCTACAGCGGTATATTTCCGTGTTTCTTCGCCGGCAGCACCACCTGTTTGTTCTTGAACATTTCCAGGGTGTTTATGATCACGCGGCGGGAGTCTGCCGGTTCGATAACGTCTTCAAACTTGCCGAACTCGGAAGCCTTGTAAGGGTTATAGAACTCTTCCTCATACTCCGCGATGTATTGCTGGCGCAGAGCCTCTACATCTTCTCCCTTTTCCTTTGCGTCGGCGAGCTCGCTCTTGCGGCAAATGTTGACTGCGCCCTCAGCGCCCATAACGATCATGCGGGCTGTCGGCCAGGCAAAGATGAAATCGGGCTTGAGCTCCCAGCTGCACATAGCGGGGCGTGCGCCGCCGACGACCTTGCCGATCGCCATGACGATCTTCGGCACGGTAGCTTCCGACCAGGCATAGATCATCTTTGCACCGTGGCGGATGATGCCGCCGTATTCCTGCTCGGTCCCGGGCATGTAGCCGGGTACGTCTGCGATGGAAAGCAAGGGGACATTAAAGCAGTCACAGGTTCGAATGAAGCGCGCGGCCTTATCGGAGGCATTGATATCGATGCAGCCGGCCTTGACCATAGGCTGGTTGGCAATCACACCGACTGAGCGGCCGTTCATGCGAATGAAACCGGTGACCATGTTGGTGGCATACAGAGCCTGTGTCTCAAAAAAAATGTGGTCATCCGCAATCTCCCGGATCACGTCCTTCATGTCGTACGCCTTGCGAAGATTCTCCGGAACAAAATCATTCAGGATCTCGCAGCGGCGGTTCGGATCGTCCGCAGTGGGGAATACCGGGGGATTTTCTCTATTGTTGGACGGCAGGTAGCTGAGCAGGACCTTGATTTTCGCAATGCAGTCTGCGTCGTCCGTGCAGAAGAAATGGGACACGCCGGAAACCGTATTGTGCGTATAAGCTCCGCCGAGTGTTTCCGCATCCACAGTCTCGCCGGTCACCTCCTTGATGACCTTCGGCCCTGTGATGAAGGAACGGCTGGATTTATCGACAGACAGCACAAAGTCCGTCAGTGCGGGAGAATAGACCGTCCCACCTGCGCACGGCCCCATGATGGCAGAAATCTGAGGGATCACGCCGGAGGCAAGTACGTTATTGTAAAAAATGGTTCCATAAGAAGTTGCGGGGCCCTCCTGGATCCTGGCGCCGCCGGAGTCATTTAAGCCGACAAGCGGCACACCGGCATCCATCGCCAGCTCCTGGATCCGCTTGACCTTCATGCCCTGCATTTCTCCCATTGCGCCGCCGATAACCGTAAAATCATGGGCAAAGGCAAAAACTCCCCTGCCATCCACCAGGCCGTAGCCCGTCACAACACCTTCCGCCGGTGCCTCCACCTTCTCCATACCAAAGTCATGGCAGCGGTGTTTCATAAAGATGTTGTACTCCTGAAAGGTTCCCGGATCGAAAAGAAGATCCAGCCTCTCGCGCGCCGTCAGCTTGCCGCTTGCATGCTGCTTGTCGATACGTTTTTGACCGCCGCCAAGCTTGATCTTCTCTTTCTTTTCGAGCATGATTTCCAGTTTAGTTTTCTCGCTCATGATTCTTTTTCCTGCTTTCCCTATTCGCTCAGACCGGATCCCGATCCATTTCCGCTTTTGACAACTTAAACATAGGCGACTCATAATTAATTTGCAATTATCACTTTTTTATGCTAACATAATGTGGAAATTATTAATTTTGCAGAATTACGGAAAGGGATCTTATGGAAATCACACAGCTGCGCTATTTTCAGATCGTCGCGGAGTATCAGCATATTACCCGCGCCGCAGAGCACTTAAACATCTCCCAGCCCGCCTTAAGCGCCATGATCTCCCGCCTGGAAAATGAGCTGGGCGTCCAGCTCTTTGACCACAAAGGGCGGTCGATCATCCTGAATGAGAACGGCCAGCTCTTTCTTCAGCGGGTCAACCACATTCTGTTAGAACTCGATGACTGCAAGCACGAACTGCGTGAAATGGCCGCGCAGTATGAAAAATCCATCTCGATCGCCGTCACCAGCCCGCAGTTCCTGCAGGGCATTCACGTATTCATGGAAGCCCATCCGGACTACAAATGGAATCAGAAATTTGCCGAACTGACTGAGATCAAGAAAATGCTGAACACCGGGCAGTGCGTCATTGCTTTGACCTCGCCCGGAATATACGGGGAAGAATATGAGTCCCTCCTGCTGCTGCAGGATAGGTTTAAGGTGGCCATACATAAGGACAATCCCTTAGCCGTGAAAGACACCCTCAGTTTTAAGGATCTGGAGAATGAACGTTTTGCCCTGCTGCACCGCGGCGTCCCCTTCCGGGTCCAGACTGACGCGATCTTTGACGAGATGGATTTCCAGCCCCGTTCCGTGCTGGAATGCGACAGATTGCTGCGTCTTGAACTTGTCAATTCGAACTCAGCCATTACGATTGCCTCTCAGTCAGCCTCATTCCGCCATCTGTTCAGCGACGATGTCGTCTACCGCGACATCGAAGGTGTGACACAGACACGTGATATCGTTTTTACATACCGCAAAGGACGGCACTTAAGCCTTGCCTACCGTCAGTTCCGTGATTTTCTGATCGATAGATTCAACGGACACGAGCACAGTTTTTCGGAATAAAAGCCGTAAGAATCATAATTTATAAATTAAGTTTGCTTAAAAAAATATGTATAGCTTATTATGAATAATCCGCTATACTGGCACTGTAAGGAGGTGCCGGTATGGCGGATCATCTTAATTACTCTTTATTAGTTAATGGAGTCGCTTGTGAAGTACAGGTCGAGGGCTTCTCTTGGGGCAGCACAGAGTCTGCAGGAGCAGCTGCGACAAGTGCTGCGTCATCAGTCCGTACGGTAAGGGCATTTCCCACCTCGGGCCCGGTCTTCGCCGGTCCCACGCAGGCGGCCTGGGTCACCGCCAGACGCGTTGCCCACCTGCCTTTTCACTGATATTTCGATTCTTCTTGTTCATAAACTTCTCTCCTTGGGCACAGGGACGCGCAGCCGTCTCTGTGTCACTTTTTATTCCTGTTTATATATTTTCCCAACCTATTATTGACTTTTTCCTGCACTTCTTCAGCAATTAACCTGACATTAGTTTCTTTGATGCCGGCCCTTTTTCCCACCCTAAGGATATCTGCTATTCCTGGATTACGCCCCTCTCCTGCAATGGAAGTGGCATGCTCTCCTCCTAACGAGTTGGACCAGGTCAGGTCGTAAGCCGGTGCCAGCTTCCAATCCCCCTTTTTACACAGGAAGCTGAAATTATTAGAATGATCATCCCGATTATGTGCAAATATATTAAAACACATCAGTCTGAACATTTTCAAAACATCTGTTTCTTTTCTGGTAACATGCCATGTAAGTGCCATCAACGATGTATAATCCAAGGCCGGAATCCTGTGTGATATCTCTAACAATGCAGAAGCCGAAGCCATATGGATTTTCTCTTCTCCTGTTTCCGAACATATTCTATCAAAACGTTTGCTGCCAAAATAACCTGCACCATTTTTCGAAGCAAAAAGTCTCACTTTTGGTATTTCTATTCCGCATTCCTGTGCACAAAGATTATAATCATACTCCATCATTCCGATGTCCTCAGGGTCGCCCGAAGCGGGAAATTTGACGATCCATTCTTCATCATCTATTTTCAGCATCACTTTCGGCCGCGCACCGCCAGAAGAACCCCCTAGTGCAAATAAAGTGTCCAGATCATTGGATTCTTCCGATCTGAGAATTTTTTGGCATTCGGCTGCCAAATAATCTAAATCTGCTGTCTCAGTTCCTTGTTTCCATGAATGAACAGGTTTATACTCCAAAGCTCCCATACCAGACTGTCCCACAATAGACAATCTGGTTAGTGGGTCAATCTCTTCCGGATTTTCTCCTTCTCTTCGCAGCATTCGATCTACCAAAAGCCTGCCCCAACCATCCGGCAGCGAATCAGCAAATATTCCAAACAAACCATCAAATGGATCTGCCTTTGTCGCTTTTACTCCGGCAACCAAGGGGAGTGACAACGGGCTGATTGAAAAGCCTTCCCGGATCCAACTCTCTGTATATTGAAAAACTGTCCGATAGTGCTGGTATGCCGCCATGGTTCCGACATGCCGACCATCACAGTACACTTCCAATTTATCTACGGTTCTCACGAAGAACCTCCTCTATAGACGCAGGGCTTCTATCCGCAAATAAACGAGAGATTTCCTCATCTTCATAAATAGCAGAAGCAAGTTTAACAAATGAGACAAAGGATATCTCACCGGTTTTTTCAAATCTTCGAATGGAGGAATAGGGTACACCGCTGTTTTCACTCAGCGTTTTTATTGTAATTTTCTTGGCGGTCCTGACATCCCGAAATCTTTTTGCGACATCAAGAGCCATTTCATAAGGTGTTTTCAGTAAATACATAGTCGCCTCCGATCGCTAATATATTAGCACATAATGGAAATTTTGTCAAATAATCGCTAACATATTAGCATTATAAAGCATTCGATCAGAGGACCAAATTGTTCTAAAACAGCATCCCGCATACGATCGTCATGGCCACCACGCTATACAGCAGGTTTGCCGAAACGCCGAAGGCGATATGGCTGCCCTCGTAGCCCTGCGTCAGCGCCATGGCCGGTGAAGCACTCGGAATAGGGGCTAACATAACGATGATCATCACATTTTTCAGCTCGCCGAACGGCATGATGCCGCTCCAGGCAAGAGCGGCTGCGGAAAGTGTGATCAGCAGGCGGACCGATAAGGCTATGATATTTTCCTTCGGGAAGCTCTTCGGGAACTCAAACAGCATGCCGAGTGAGATCAGGGCAATGGCCGAATTGGCATTCGCAAGCGGTCTGAAGGCCGTGATCACGGGTTCAGGCAGCGCTATGTGCAGCAGGCAGAGCAGCACCATGATCACACTGACCATCGCCGGAATGTTGTGAGACAGGTCATTTGCGATATCCTTCAGTCTCACGCGCTTCTCGCCGGGGCTCATCAAATGGATCAGGGTCGGCGTCACGATAAAGAAGAAAAAGGTAATCGAGACGTTGAACATGATGAGTGCAGCCACCTCTCTGTCAGAGCAGAACAGCTGCGCCACCGGGATGGCAAAGCCTGATACATTGAAGCCCGGCACACAGTACTGCAGGACAAAGACCGAGTCCTTCGGTTTCCCGTGGCTGAGAATGACTGCTGCGATCGTCAGAACGATATTGACGCCCAGGCCCCAGAAAAAGGCGGACAGCATGCCGCCGGACAGTGTGTTGCCGTTTAAGTTGCAGATATAAACGAACGGCAGCAGCACATTAATCATCAGTTTTGACAGGATCTTTGCCGAATTCTCCGGCAGAAATCCCGTTCTTTTTATCACATAGCCAATAGCGATCGCGAAAATAATCCCTGCGGTCTTGATCCACACGCTGATCACAGCAAGTATTCCTTCCTGAAAAAGAATTCAGCCGCAGCGACCTTTCGGCACCTTTTGCGGCAAGGCGAGTATACGGCAGAAAAAGAGAAAAGTCAAAGGAGAGTCTTTGCTGCTTATCGCTCACCGGAAACCTATGCCGCTTTTATGCCATCTGATGTTCTCTTATTGAAAAACACCCATTTCTTTTATATTGTAAGTAGAAAAATTATCGTAATAAAGGCGGATATCGCCTTCCTTATGCAGGCGAGAAACGGACTGCCGGGGCTTACCGAGCAGCAAATCTTCTCCTTTGCTGCTCTTTCTTATGCTTTTCCTGCAGCCGCGATGAGCTGGATCTCCACCGGCGCGTTTCCGGGAAGAGACGCGACTCCCAAAGCAGCCCGTGCACCGATCCCGGCGTCCGGCCCCAAACGCTCCACCAGGTATTCCGATGCAAGATCCGCAATCCGCGGGTGTTTGGTAAAGCGCGGGTCAGCATTGATATATACTGTAAGAGAAAGGATCTGCACGATCTTTTCCCCTTCTTCCAGACAGTTTTCAGCCGCGGTCAGGGCATTTTCAGCCGCCTGGCGAACTTCACGGCGGTGCGCCTCAGGATCCAGTTCGGCTGCTTTCGTCAGCTTCGCAGCCGAAAGCAGCACACCGTCCTTTCGCGGCGTCATTCCTGCGGTAAAAATAAGATCGCCGAATCTGACGGCGGGTTTGTACATGCCCTGCGGGACAGGATTTTTACTCATATATTTCGTTCCTTTCTCCCGGCGGCTCCGGGAAATACTTTAAGTGGAGTCATTTTAACATTTATACACGGCAAAGTAAAGAGACTGAAAATTCAGCTTGAAATTCCCCTGTCAATCAAGTATGATAGCCGGTGGCCCTTTTGGCCCGTCAACAGGAGGAAATTCATGAAGCATTCCACACACGCCTTTACCGCTGTTCTTCTCATATTCTGCATACTTCTTTGCAGCTGCGGCGGCAAAACGCCCGAGACCGAATCCGCTGCCGCAACGCAGACTGCCGCTGAGGCGACCACGGCTGAGGTTCCCACCACTTTAGCACCTTCCACGCAGGCGAGCACGGAGGAAGCAACGACAGCGCCGCAGACCACGGAAGAGCCCACCACTGAGGCACCGACTGAACCTGCCCCTGAACCGATCACCATCGAGCCCGCCGTATTAGTCGACGATGAACCGATTAAGATTACGGCCAGAGGCTTCCATCAGAGCGAAGAAGCCCAGGGACTGAATCTGACGATACAGAACAACACCGACCGGGAGCTTGCGCTTTGCTGCAGCAGCCTGATCATTAATGATTACATGTTCACCGAACCGGCTGCGATCCGTGTTGCCGCGAACAATTCTGCTTACGATGAACTGACCGTGAGCTCGGAAGAGCTTCTTGCCCGCGGCATCAGCGAGATCGCAAAAATGGAGATCGATTTCAAGGTGATCGATCCCGAAACCGGTGAAACCGTCGATAATCCCCTGCTCCTTGAGGTGAAAACCTCCTGCTATAACAGCATGAGCAGCAAGACCGACTGGGACGGCCCCGTGCTTTATGACGATAATGATCTGCGGATTCGCCTTGCCGGTACCGAAACGCTGGAGACCGGCGGCAGCCGTATCGACCTCTATCTGGAGAATCATGCGGAGAAGGACATCTCTCTTGTCGGAGAGAATGTAACGGTTAACGGCCGCGTGCTGGAAGCGCCTTTCCTGAGCACAGTTGCCGCCGGGAAAAAGGCTCTCGCCTCCCTTACCATCAGCCGCAGCAGCAAGGAAAAGCTGAACATCACCGGAGAACTGGATACCGTCGAGCTTTCTCTTCTTGCCCGCGATGCCGGCGACTGGAAAGTCTTATTTGACACCGGTGCCATGACTGCGGAGTTGAGCGGCAAGGCGCCCACATTTGACGGCATGGACACGGTAGACAGCAGCTATATCCCGGAAAAGCTGGTTCTTGACGAAGAAGGCATCAAAGTGCAGACGCTCGGCTACTTCAGCGCCGCGCAGACTGAACGTGATGCATCCAAAGTCAATGCCCTCGGACAGGGTCTGAAGCTTAAGATCGAAAACAGCAGCGACAAGGCGGTCCGTTTCCTGATCGATACGGTCGTGGTCGATCATTATGTGTTAAATGGCTGCGGACTGACGCTGAAGCTTGACGCCGGCGCCTCCACAGAAGCCGCACTCTTCATTGACCCCGAATTGCTGAAGTTAATCGGCATGGAGAAGTTCGGCACCATCGAGCTGTACTGCCTCACGCAGGATCCGGAGTCCGGAGAAGTCCTGAAGCGCTTTGATCCGGTCAGCGTGGAAACCTCCGCTGTGAAAGATGTGGAGATCATTGAGGAACAGAAGGGCGCAGAGGTCTATAACGAGAATAACCTTCAGGTCGTTGTGATCGGCTACAGCTTCAGTGAAAATGCCGGCGCAAAGCTCTATCTGTGGGTCAAGAACAGCTCCGACAAGACCATGGTTCTCACGCCGGTCAATGTCAGTGTGAACAAGGCACCGGTCCTCGGCTTTGGCGACCTGAACCTTAAGCCCGGCAAGATGACGATCGGAACCGTGATCGTCCCGGCCAGCGAGATCACCAGCCATGCGGTGCAGGAATTCCGCGGCATGATTTTTGCCTCTGAAGTTTATGATGAGGCCGGAAATTATCAGTTCACCACACTGCACGGCGGTGTCGAGCTGAACTGAGATTCAGTCAAAGGCAACTTTACACCACATACAAACGGACAGCCTCCCCGGGCTGTCCGTTTTTGATTCCTCTGCTTACTGCCGGTGATTACACCCCCACGATCTCCGCGCGGCTTCCCCCGGTTTTGTCCTTGGTCACCACGATCTGTCTGGGGATGCGTTCCTTAAGTTCACTCACATGAGAGATGATGCCGACTAAGCGTTCTCCCTCCGTAAGGCGGGCAAGCGCCTTCATCACGCCCTCAAGCGCTTCCTCACTTAAGGTCCCGAAACCCTCGTCTACGAACATCGTATCCATGGAAATGCCGCCGGCTTCCCGGCCGATCACGTCAGACATCCCGAGGGCAAGACAGAGCGAAGCCAGAAATGATTCGCCGCCGGACAGGGTGGAAACCTCTCGCAGGCTTCCGTTGTAGTGATCCCTGACATTCAGGTCCAGGCCTGACTGGCTCTTCATATCGCTGCTTTCTTCGCGCCGGACAAGCTCATACTGTCCGCCCGACATCATCTGCAGCTGCAGATTGGCCGCCTGCAGGATACGATCAAAATAGCTCATCTGGACGTAGGTTTCCAGCCGGATCTTGGCTTTGCCGGAAAGCGTTCCGTTAGCTGTCTGTGACAGGGCTTGAAGCCACTGCAGCCGCTCTTCCGCCTCGGCGCATGCCCTGGCCTTCTCCTTTATGCCGCGCCTTGCGCTGCGGTTTGCCGACAGGCGGGAGATAAATGCCTCCTGCTGCAAAGAAAGCCTGGCTTTTTCTTCCCGGGCTCTTTGCTGCCGCTCCATAGCCGCCTCTTCATCCACCCATTCCGCGCCTTCGAGCTGCTTTTCTGCCGTTTCCGTTGCCGCCGCAAAAGCTGCTGCCTTCCGATGAGTCTGCTCTTCTTCCCGCCTTGCCTCTTCTATCGCCTTATCGATCGCAAGCCGCTTCCTGTCACAGGCGGAAATAGCCGCCAGAGCTTCCGCCTCACTGTCAAAGCGGAGCCTGCCCCGCAAGGCATTAAGCTGCCGCATATCGCTTTCCCTGCGGCTTCTAAGTGCTGACAGCTCCGCTTCCAGGCTGCTTTTACGGGCCGCGTCATCTTCTTTTTTCTTCACGGCCTCTGTTATTTTTGCCGCATTTTCTGCCTTCCGCAGGACGGCTGCCTCTCCTTCGGCGATCTTTCTTTCACAGCCGGAAAGGCGGTCTGCAAGCGCCGGGAGACGTTTTCTTTCCAGAACGGTGCTGACCGTCTCCGGATCTTCCTCCCCTAACTGCTGCCTGCCCATTTGCTGCACAAGAACCAGCTGCTTGTCGCGCATGCCGCTTAGCGAACCCGTATAGCGGCTGCTTTTTTCAAGCGCCTCTCCGCAGGCGTCCGCTTCGCGCTTGGCCCTGGCCAGGCTCTCCCTGTTCGGAACGCCCGCAGGCCGCGCCGCCGGCTGCGGATGATGGACCGCCCCGCAGACCGGGCAGGGCTCTCCCTCCTTCAGGGATAAGGCAAGAAGGCCAGCCTGCTCATCCAGAAAGACCTGATGCATCTGTTCATACAAGGCTCTTTTTTCCTCTGCCTCGCTCCGTTTTTTCAGATATACGGCCTGTGCCTGTTCCAGGAAATCCTCCAGCCTTTTCAGTTCATGCAGTGCCTCCTTTAAAGCCAGCGCATCCTTCTGCTGCTGCTTAAGAAATGCCTGCTCGGCCTTCAGGCGTTCCAGATCCTCTCCGGCGTGGGCAAGGCTTTCCTCCTGCTCCTTCAGGCTTTCCATGAGCTTCTCCGTGCGGCTTTGTTCCGCGCTTAGCCGGGCAAGGTAGCTCTCTCCATCGTGTATTGAAGCGTCAAGCTGCTTTAAGCCCTGCTCCCCTTCTGCAAGCGCCCGGTAATCGGCAAGTCCGGCCTTGATCTGCGCCGCCTCCGCAGCAGCGCTCTCGGCCTCAGGCTTTCTTTCCTCGGCCGATCGCCTTACAGAGGCTGCCTCTGCAAGACGCGCCTTCTCAGCCTGGGCTGCCGCAAGATTCTTCTGGTATTCCTCCCGGATCCTTCGCAGCGATTCCGCCCTGGCCAGCTCCGCGGTCGCAGCCGCTAAGCGCTCATCCTGAGCTGTCACCTGCTGTTTCAGGGCTTCATAGGCTCTTTCGTCCCGGGCAATAATGCCGTCCAGGCATTCCAGGATCTCTCCTGCCGGGAGCTTTCCTTCCTTTGCCGCGTGGGCCTCTTCCTGCGCCGCATCATCCTCTGCGCATTGTATACCGTTGATATACTGCCTCAGGCTCTCTCTGAGCATCCGGACATCGGCACCGAGCTTTGCACTGTCTTCCGCAAGCGCGGCCTGCAGCGAAGCGTAAAAACCGGTCCGGAATATCTTCTGAAAGATCTTCTGCCGCTCTTCCGTTTTCGCATTCAGCAGCTTCATAAACTCGCCCTGCGCGATCATGGCGATCTGCGTGAACTGCCCGCGGTCGACGCCCAGGAGTTCCGTAATTTTCCTGGACGCATCCGTCGGTTTCGCGGCAAGGACTTTTAAGCGCTCTTCACCGTTTACGCTTACGATCTCGCACAGCTCGGCCGTCGGCATCTGTTTGATCTCCCCGCTGCCCCGAAGCTTTCCCCGCATCTGCTCGGGCGTTCGCGTGATCTGGTAGATCCTGCCGCCGTTTGCAAAGCGCAGCGTCACCTTGGTCAGGACTAAAGGGTCTGCATATTTGGAGCGAAACAGGGCCGGATCGCGCAGTTCACCGCTGGCTGCGCCGTACAGGGCAAAAGTTATCGCGTCAAAGATCGTCGTTTTTCCGGCACCGGTATCGCCGGTGATCAGGTAAAGGCCCCTCGTTCCGAGGCGCTCCAGATCCAGCACGGTTTCTGCTGCATACGGTCCGAAAGCCGTCATGATCAGCTTAAGCGGTCTCATCCTTCCACCTCCTTCAAGGCTTCGATCTTATCTTCCAGGTACGTACGCTGCGCTGCATTAAGGCCTGCACCGTTCTGCAGCCGGTACAGCTCCTCAAAGAGTTCCAAGGGCGACTTTTTCGGCGCGTCCTGCGCGCCTCCGATCACCGAGGCTGTCCGCGTCCTGGTATTGTCATATTCGATCGTCATCAGGTAGGGATACAGGGCTTTCAGGCGGATGGCCGCATCCGGCACGTCCTGCTCGTCTGTGAGCGTGATATGGAGGTAGTGATCTTTCGCCTCACTTCCGCGCAGATACTCTGCCGCTGTCAGCTCGGCAAAGCTGCCCCGCAGCTTCTGCAGCCCGCGAAGCGGTGAAAGCGGGACCGTCCGCAGAGAAACAGCCTCGCCTTTTTCTCCGATCTCGACCACGGTTAATGATTTTTCCTGCCCCGCTTCAGAAAAGGAATACGAAAGCGGACTTCCGGCGTAACGGATCAGGGGACGGGACACCGGTTTTTTCTCTCCAGATGCAGCAGAAGGAAGGGCTGCATCCGGGAGCGCTACGTTCTGCGGTCTGTGCAGATGTCCGAGCGCGACATAATCAAAGGCAGAAAAAACCTCCGCGCTCACCTCATCCAGACCGCCTATCGTGATTTCCTCAGAATCCGAACGTTCCGCGCCGCTTACATACTGGTGCGCGACCAGGACATTTCTCTTAGAGAGGTCGATCTCCATGTGCGCTATGGCGCAGCGCAGCGCATCCGTATAATCTACGATTTCGTCTCCCGGCCAGGCAGCCCGCACATGCAGAGGCTTCACAAAAGGAAGCAGCCAAAGGTAAAGCGGTCCGTACGCATCCCTTAGTTCGAAGGGTTTGACGCGTCCCCGGTAGGCTGGTGCGATATGGATCCCGCTCTTTTCCATCAGGCGCGACGCAAAGGACAGCCGCTCCGCCGAATCGTGGTTGCCGCTGATGATAAACGTCTGCACGCCGCATTCTGAAAGACGGTTCAGAAATGCATCAAGCAGCTGCACCGCTTCCTCGCTCGGCACGGTTTTATCATAAATATCCCCGGCGATCAGCACGGCATCCGGCTGCTCCTCCAGGATCACAGCGGTGATTTTCTGCAGAATATCCCGCTGCTCTTCCGTAAGCAAATAGCCGTTCAGCCGCTTTCCCAGATGCAGATCAGATAAATGGATGAATTTCACTGGCGCTCTCCTTCTGCCGTTATCCGGAAGGTCTCACTGCACGCATGGTGCATTTCGTCTTTCCTTCCTCATAGGTCTATCATAGCACGCCTGCAGCTGATTTTTTACCATTTTCCGCTGCCCGGCCAGATTTTTCTGTATTTTGGGAACAAAAAAGGAGGCCGCCTTAAAGCAGCCTCCCCCATCAAAATCTTTTTATTTCACGATTTCGATCTTGACGGCATTCCTCAGTGTGTAGCCGGTATAAGCGATCGAAGTCACATCGATTCTATCTTCCAGATGGAAAATAAAGACGTCCTTGATATCCTCGGCGTCGATTATCTCATTGTAACCGTCGTTGCAGATAACGTTGATAGCCTTGGCATCCGTGACACCCAGCTTCTCCAGCAGATCGCCGACGGGAACGCCGGCTTCCTGGGTAGCCGTCTGCGGGACATAAACCATAGCGTCATTGTCCATGGCAAAAAGCAGCACGTTTGTGGTCATTTCACCTCTCGCCTGATTCTTGCCGGTCGTGTACGGGCCGCGGTCCTTGGAATCGTTTTCGACGATATATCTTTCCTTGAACTCATCGAAGGTGCAGGTGACGGAAGCCGAATCTCCGGAGGAGATGGTCGTCACGCTCTTGTAGCCATCCAGTTCAAGAGCTTTCAGGATCTCCGTCACTTTGTAGCCGACCTGAGCCGATCCCTTGTTCGGGAAAAGGATCTCGGCGTCGGTCTCCGACAGAGCGGTCTTATAGCTGTTGTCCGATTTCTCGGTAACATCCAGCACACCGCTGTTGACGACAGTGATCTTATAGACGGTATTCTCTTCCGTCTCGGGGAGGTTGTCCTTATCTACGCCATGCGGCACGATGTACTGGATATCCGTGATCGTGTAGCCCTTCCAGGCAATGGAATCCGCATCCACGCGGCCTTCGTTGAAGTAAATGTTGACGTCCTTAAGGTCTTCCTTGTCGATCTCCTCGGTGTAGCCGTCGATTCCGATGAAATCATAGGATTCGGCGTCGACCATCTTGGTCATACCGTCTTTGCCGCCCAGGCCGCCTACAGTGCCGAAGAACATAGTTTCCGCATTCGTGCCGCCATCGTCCGCAAACAGGAATGCTTCAGGTCCCATAACGATGTATCCGATCCAGTAAGGAAGCGTATCGATCTTCATATCGGGGCCGTAGACGATGCCGCTGTCATGATTTTCAAGTTCCTCTTCAGGAACATCCAGGCAGAACATCTGATCGCGGAATGTTTTGTAGCCGTACTCCTGGACTGCGGTATATCCGTCGTCGTAGGAAACAATTCCTACCTGCTGGTCATCCGCAAGCTTGAACCAAAGGTGCTTATCCGCAAAATTGCCGATATTCCAGCCCTTGATCGGGATCCAGTTCGCGTTGTAGCGGACGGCCTCATCCGTGTAAGTTTCAAGGCCTTCCAGTGCGCTGTTCAGTACATAGATCGTTCCTTCGACTTTCATTTCAGGGGCTGGTTCTGTGGTGGGAGCTTCCGTAGTAGTCGGCGCTTCCGTGGTCTCCGGGGCCTTCGTGGTGGGGGCTTCCGTCGGCGCTGCAGTCGTCTGTGGCTGAGTCGGTGCCGCGGTTGTTTGTTTCTGTCCGCCGCAGGCTGCCATCGACAGCACCATAGCGAGCGTCAGAATGAGTGCAAGAGCTTTCTTCATGTTTTTCTCCTTTCCTTAGGGCATGAAATAAATTACGTTATCCTGAACGTGCTTCCGCTTTTACCGGGAGGGCTGCGGAAGCAGCGCTTCATTCCTTAAAACTGTTTTGCAGAACGCTTGCTGCGTCTTCTGTGGAAAATTCTCCCAGATTTCCGGCATTCCACGGTCCCCAGGGCAGAGAATGCGGTGCCATTTCACTGATTTCCTCTTCGCTGGCACCATGTCCCAGCGCCTCCGCAAGATTTACCGGAAGGCCCAGACTTCTCTGGAAGTTTCGCATTCCTTCTGCCGCGCTCTCTGCGCCCAGAAGCTCTGCCAGCCTTTTCAGTTTGTCCGGGATTTTTCCCTGTTTTTCAATATAGTCCAGATATACCGGCATGATCCCCGCCATGCCTGCCGCATGCGGCAGGTTAAACTTCGCAGAAACCGCGTGCTCCATATCATGGCTCAGCCAGTTCTCGTCATGGCCTACCCCAAGCACCCGGCTCATGGCCAGGATCGCGCACCAGAGCAGATTGCTGCGGGCGTCCATGTTGCCCGGCTCGGCGACTGCGACCGGCGCCCACTTATGCACGGTCTTCAGCAGGCCGAAGCTCATCTCATCACTTGCGTCCGCGCAGGGGTCGTCATGCAGGTACTGTTCCAGCACGTGGCAAAAAACGTCAATGGCGCCAAGTGCCGTCTGGCGAGGCGGCAGGGTCACCGACAGCTCCGGATCACAGACCGAAAGCACCGGCCGCACGAACGGGTGGTTAAAAATGAGCTTATCTTTCCCCTCCCGGTCCGTAAGAACAAAGCTTTCGTTGCCTTCAGAGCCGGTGGAAGCAATGGTTACGACAAGCATGATGGTGAGCGGCCTGTTTGCGGGTTCCTTCGCACCGCTCACATAGTCCCAGATGCCGCCTTCCGAGGGGTTCGTTACCAGGAGCGCCGTGGATTTGACGGAATCAATGACGCTGCCGCCGCCGACGCCGAGGACCAGGTCGCAGCCTTCCTCCCTGCAGCATGCCGCTGCGGCGTCTATCTGCACCGCCGTAGGATTCGGCATACATTTATCATAAAGGACGTAAGGGATATTCATCTCCTCAAGATCCTTCATCAGCTTTTTAACAACCGGCAGCAGCACGTCCGCGTAGGTCATCAGGAAGATCTTCTTCGGCTTAAAGCCCGCAGCGTGTTCCGCGGCTTTCCCGCTCTCCCCGGGGCCGAACACGATCCGGGTCGGAAAACTGAATTCAAAAGATTTATATGACATTGTCCGCCTCTTCTTTCTTTTGGGTCGTACTGAGGTTGTATTTCCGCAACGCGTGCAGGATGATGATCAGCACGGCAAGCACCATCACACCGTTTACGATGTACAGCCAGCTTGCATTTTTCGCATAAAGCACGGCACAGACTGCGGTCACAATAACACCGAGCCCCGAGGACAGGAGGTTCGCCGCGGAGTAAATACCGCTGCGGTACTCGCTCTCGGAATAGACCGCGAAGGCGCCCTCAAGCGAGCTCTTTAGCATTCCGTAGCCGAGGGCCAGCACCAGAGTCGCACCGATGGCTGCCACATACATGCCGGACGGCACACCGATCATCAGGGCAAAGCCCGCAAGCGTCACCGCGCAGGAAAGCATGATTCCCTTGACCAGATTCTTCCGGCTGAATACCGGGTTGATGAAAACCATCGCCGCCAGCATTCCGCCGTAATATACACTGCCCAGAACCGAGGTCTGCATGGTATTCATTCCCATGCGGTCGGAAAAATACGGCACAAAATACAGGCTGTAATTGGTCCCGAGATTCATGTATACGCAAAAGAATACATCCGCAAGTGTAAAGGCCCGTGCGACCGGATTCTTCATGAGAAACTTTAACGCGTCCACATAGGGAGTCCACAGCTGTCTGACTGTTGTCTTAATGCCCGCCGGCTCCGCCTTCACCTTTTCCTGAACGGCTTTGCCGACCTTGGTTTCTTTCAGCAGCAAGTGCCGCACGATGATCATGCCGGTGATCAGGAAAAAGCTCGCGAGCAGGAAAGTCTCCTCGCCCTTGACCAAGCCCTGGCTTTCCACATACACGCCGGCAAGCGGCAGCAACAGTCCCGCGACCACCGTGATGATATTGAACATGTTGAGGGCTACGATCCTGCCGTCGTCCTCCGAATCTTCGATCATGACAAGGAAGTAGCCGACACTCATCAGGCGGTTCGCATTGAACAGCACCATGGCGACCAGGGCCAGCCCGAAATCTCTCGTGAAGAAATACAGGAGCGGCGGCAGTGCAGAGCTTAAGAAGTCAAACAGCGAGGTCGCATTCCTGCGGCCCAAGCGGTCAACGATCGGCGCGGCCAGGAAGGAGAAGAAGGTCGCAGACACGGTGCCTGCCACCATCAGCGTCCCCAGCTGTACATCGGTGATGCCGCGTTCCTGCAGGTAGAGGCTGATGTAATAGGTGTAGAACATGTACGGGACCGCCCAAAAAGGATGCGCCGCAATACACACTGCCGCGTTCCCCTTCAGTTTGCCCAGATATTCTTTCACCCTTCTCATCCTTCAAGAGCCTCCGGATATTTTGCCTCAAACAGTTCCCGGTTCTGCTGCAGTACCCGGTGAAGCACTGCGCCCGGGATATTATGACCGCCCGCATATGCTGCGGACAGAGCAGCGGCAAGTGCCGCTATGGTATCCGTGTCGCCGCCGATCACGCTCGCCAGCCGGATGACCTTCCATACATCCCCGCCCGCCAGGGCAAAAAGGGCAAATACCGCGCCGCATACGTCTGCGGAGGGAAGGCCGGTCCCCCAGAGGTTATAGACATGGTCCAACAGTTCCTCTTCATCAAGCGTTTCCGCAAGTTTCCCTGCTTCACGGATCCGTCTGACGGAGCTGGGCGCGCAGCCGGTCCATGCCGCGTGCGCGATCAAACGCTTTCCGCCGCGCTCCGCAGCCTCGAAGATCTCCTCCACGCTCCCGCCGTTAAAGGCCGCCCGCAGAGCAAAGCCGTAAGCACCTGCCGCTTCCAGCGCTTCCGAGGTATTGTGCGTCGGCAGCAGACTGGTCAGTATGTTTTTCTCTAATTCCTCTTCGCTCTGCTCCGGCTTCCACAGGAAGGCCGAAGGCGTCCGCATGATGCCGCCGCAGGTGGTGCCGCCTATGCCGGCCTCAGCCGCCGGCGTGCCCTTCCGGATCGATTCGAGCGCTTTCAGGCTGCTCGGACCGATATAGTGCTTTTCCACCGCACCGGTCTCGGCGATCCAGGCTTCGAGTGCGCCAAGGACGCCCTCAAGCGTCACGCCGCCCCGCTTCTTTGCCTCGGCAAGCAGGTACAGATTCTGTTCCGTATCGTCCGTGACGGCGCCGGTCTCAAGGATCCCGTGCGTGAGCGAACGTTCTGCGGGGAGAATCCCTTCCGGCAGTCCCCCCGGCATCAGGTCACCGAAGACCTTCCGGATATCCTCCGGGCACATGAATTCGGTCGGCATTCCGCAGGCGTCGCCCGCAGCAAAAGCCTGCCAGACGGCGCGCACGCGGTCCTTCACCGCTGCTTCAGATCGTTTCATGCTTTCTCCTTAAAAATCAGGGAAATCTCCAAAGTTTTCTTCAAGGAAGCGGTAGGCTCTCGCCAGTTCTCCCTTCGGATCGCCGATGTACCAACGGTAAGCCGGTTCCAGCGTGAAATAGCCCTTGTACTGTTTTTCCTCAAGCGCCGCCCGGATATCCTTCCAGTCGAAGTTTCCGTCACCGGCCGGGACGTGCTTGAAGGTGCCGAAATCGCTCATATGCAGGTGGCAGGGAGTAAGGGCTCTCAGGAACTCTCCCGGGTCGCCGTCCGCTTCCTTGACCTCGGTGGTATCCACCATGGGTTCGATGTTCGGACGGTCCAGCATCTTCACGTAATCGAGGAGTGCCTGTGCCGTCGGGGCCGAGCGGGGATGGTTCTCCATCGCCATGGTATAGCCGTAATCCGCGCAGGTATCCGCTAACCAGCGGAGGTTATCGATCATCGGCTGATTCAGCAGCTCGTCGTAGCCCTTGAGCGAGGGCTCGTCATGCGGATGCACCACCAGGATATGGCAGTCCAGGCGCTTGCCCATGCCAAGGAGCTTCTTCGCATAAGCCCGGCTGTCGGCAATCATGGACGGCGTGCAGTTGTACTGCATGCCGAAAAAGACAAGCGGATAATGGATCGAGCCAAGCTTGATCCCTGTCTTTTCAAAGGCTAACGTGCTTTCCTCCGAAACATCGGAGAGCGCCTGCGGCATCAGCTCCGCGCGCGGGAACCCCGCATCGTGGATCAGCTGCAGAGCGGTCACGCTGTCATAAGGATAAAGTGCACCGGTCGAAAATGAAAATCTTTCCTTTCCCATCGCATCTCCCATCCTGCCTGCAGGCAGCCTCTCGGGCTGCCGCAGGCGAAACATTCTTATTTGTCGTCGATCTCGGACTGCAGTTCCTTCACGGCCTTATCCAGCAGTTCCTGTGAGGTGCCGCGGCCTTTCTCCAGCTTGCCGAGCGCACTCTTGATCTGGGTATCCATCGTACCCATTTCCTGGAAATGCGTATAAGCCCAGGTGTACTGCAGCTGGTTGAAGGCAACCGTGTACATTTCATTTGCCGCGATCGCATCCTTCACTTCCTGACGGTCCATGGCGGACTTGTGGATCGGCAGATAGCCGGTTCCCAGGGCGAAGGTGGTGTTGTTTTCCGCATTGGCCAGGAAGTTCACATATTTCCAGGCCGCCTGCAGCTTGCTCTCGTCTTCGGTCAGAATGACCAGGACGTTGCCGCCGAGAGCGAGGGACGGCTGGGTGAAATACGGCATTTCAATGGCGCCAAGCTCAAAGGTGGTCGTGCCGGTCCAGCGGCTGATACGGTTGGAAGAAGCGGCAATGAAGGCTGTATTGCCGGCCAGGAACGCCTTTTCCGCGTTGCTGTGCTGTGCGGCATTCATGTATCCGGCATCCACCAGGGATTTCCAGTAATCCGCCACTTCCACGGCCTTTTCGTTGTTGAAGATCGGGGTGATCTCACCGTTATTGTTCTCGATGATCGTGCATCCGTTCTGCATCAGCATCGATTTGAAGAGCCAGGCTTCATCGTTCGTATCAAAGGCCTTGATCTTATCGTTGTCCTTGTTGCTTTCCATGACCTTGCCGAGCACGTCATAGAATTCCTTCCAGGTCTTCGGCGGGTTCGTCATGTCCACACCGGAAGCCTTAAGCAGGTCTTTGTTGTAGTACATGACCTGGGTGGAAATGCCGTACGGGACCGCGCAGATGCCTTCGCCCATGTAATCGCAGTAATCGAGCATGCCCTCGAACACGTCGGCCTTATCGAAGTCGCTTGTTGTATTCATCAGTTCTCCGATGCGGAAATCGCCTTCGCCGCCGGTGTAGAGCGGGCCGGCATACATCAGAGCCACATCAGGCTGTGTATGCGTCAGCAGAGCCGAGCTGACCTTGGTCGCGGTATCGCCCGATCCGCCCGAATAGGACAGTTCCAGGGTGACGCCGTATTCCTTGGCAAACTTCTCTGACAGTGAATTGAACAGCTCGCCGCTCGTGCCGCTGACGGCATACCAGACAGAAAGCGACTGACCGGAAATGTCAGCTTCCGTGCTCGGAGCAGGTGCGTCAGTCGTTCCCGGCTGCGCAGATGTTCCCTGCGTCTCCGGAGCTTTCGTCGTGACAGGCGCCTCGGTCGTTTTGTCCACGTACTGGGATACGCAGCCTGTCGTTAAGGACAGGACCATCAGTGCCGCAAGCAGGATTGCCGGGATCCTTTTGTTAAGCTTCATCATCAATACCTCTGCTTTCATTAAGATTTCATGCCGGTGAGCGTTATGGAACGCACCAGCTGTTTTTCAAAGAAGATGAATACGATCAGGACCGGAAGGATGGTCATGACCGCGGCGGCCATCATCACCTGGTATTCGGAAGAGGATTCCATGGTCAGATATTTCAGACCGATGGGCAGGGTCCGGTATTCCGTCTTGGTGGTGATAATGAGCGGCCAGGTGTAGCTCTTCCAGTTGCCGAGGAAGGAGAACAGTGTCGCCGTCGCAATGGCACCTTTGGTATTCGGCACGACCACCCGCATCATGACGCCGCTCGGGCCGCAGCCGTCAAGCTTGGCGGCGTCGATCATATCCTGCGGAATGGAGGCGAAATAGCTCATCAGCAGGAAGGTCGTGAAGGCGGTCGTGATCTGCGGCAGGATGATGCCCGAGTAGGTGTCGATCAGCCCCAGGGACGCGCACAGCAGGTACATGGGGATCATGGTAACAACCATCGGCACGAACATCGTGGATCGCATCAAGGCTGTCATGAAACCCTGTCCCGGCCATTTCAGATGGACCAGGGAGTAAGCCGCGAGCACACTGACAATGATCTGCAGCGCCGTCTCCGCAATCGTCGTGACAATACTGTTTATGTAGTACCTAAGGAACGGGATCATTTCGAAAACGGTGCTGTAGTTCTTCCAGTTCCAGGTGGAGGGGATCCAGCGCGGCGGGTACTGATACACATCGACCGCGGTCTTGAAGGACGAAAGGATCATCCACACGAAGGGAAAGATCATGGCTAACGAAAGGATCGCGAGGATAATAAAGGTCGCCGTGTGGCGGTTATAGTTGTATTTTACCTTTTTCGTCTTGCTCATGACCCGCCTCCTAATCAATGTCGACGGTCTTGCGTGCGCCGACCATGCTCTGGAACTGCGTCAGCACGAAGATCAGGGCAAACAGCATGAGCGCGCAGGCGCAGGCTCTGCCCATACGGCCGTTCGTGAAGGCCAGTTCGTAAATATAGGAAACGATCAGCTTCGTGGAGCCGAGCGGCCCGCCGTCCGGCGTCATCACGTTGAATTCCGCGAAGACCTTGAAGCTGTTGATGATGCCCATCATGATAACGAAGGAGGTGATCGGCCGCAGCAGCGGGAATTTCACCTTCCAGAACAGCTGCCATTCACTCGCTCCATCAAGCTTGGCCGCCTCCGTATAGGAGTCCGGAATATTCTGAAGCCCTGACAGGAAGAGGATGATGTTGTAGCCGACACCCTTCCACAGCGAGAACAACAGAATCGACCAAAGTGCCGAGCTCTCATGGTACAGCCACTGGCTCTCCGGCAGTCCCAGCCATCCCAGAATCTGGTTGAAGGGGCCGACGGTCGGATCGTAAAACCAGATCCAGATGAGCGAGGATGCGACCATAGGCACCACGACCGGGGCAAAGAAGGACGAGCGGAAGAATTTCTTGAGCGGAATACTCTTGTCAAGCAGCACCGCAAGGAAGAGGGCAAGCGACGTATCCAGCGTCAGCTTCATCACGGAATATTTCACCGTGTTCAGAAGGCTCTTCCAGAATTCTTCATTTTGCAGCAGATACTTGTAATTGTCCAGCTTGATGTAATTCATCGTTCTGGTTTTCACGTTGAAATTCGTGAAGCTTAGCTGCACAACATCGATGACCGGCAGGATGAAGGTGAAAACCATGAAGGCTATGGTTGGTAAAATAAACAGAATGCCGACCATCACTTCATTGGTCTGATATTCCCTGCCGAACAGCCTGATTTTGTTCTTTTTTGTTGCTGGCGCGGATTTCCGTGCCGGTGCCTGACTGCTCATAGCGTTCTCCTTTTCAGGACTCGGATCACATCCGGTTCATAGTGCAGGGTTACACTGCCCGAAGGCAGCAGATAGGGATTCCCGTCCGCAACCACGCAGACGTCATCACTTAGTTCATCAAGTCGCAGCGCATCCTCTGCTGTCAAAAGCAGCTGACCGCCGGTGCGCCAGCCTGTAAAGCCGGCATCATCGTCTTCCATGCTCACCACCGCATGCGGGCTGATATACACCGCCGCCCGGTAAGGCGAATCCGGCGTATAACACAGCAGTCCGGTCACCGCCCTTCCGTAGAAACGGTCGACGCCCATGGGCGAAGCCACAAGCTGGGCTACGGCATACGGCGGCGGAGCCATAAGCTTTCCGTCAAGGCTCATCCGGATCCCGTCCCTGAAGATCGTCTTCAGCGGAGAGGCTTCCCTAAGTGCTCCCCGCTCTGCGAGGGCGCGTGCCTCATAAGTCTTTGTTTCGCCCTCCGGAGAGGTGCCGAGGAAGGTATTGCCGATCACGATATCGTTAAAGCCGAAGGCGATATGGCGGCCCTCTTCATCCCTTGCCTCGACTGCGCCGAGGCTTTCCGTTACAAGGGCTTCCGGCTCCGGCAGTTCATCTGTCGCAAAGCTCACGATGGGGCCGACATTCGCCGTTCCCGCACCGATCCCGAGGATCGGCACCCGGCTCCCGAGCCGGATCAGGCATTCTGCCGCATAGGCTGCGGCGCCGTCGCCGCCGATCGTAAGCAGGATGTCCGGTTCTTCATACAGCAGCGCGCATACGGCCGCATTCAGGCGGGGAAGATAGCCTTCAGGCTCTTCTTCCGGTGTCAGGAAACGGGGGAGCATTTCTCCGCCGAAGCCCTTTACCCCGAAGAGTTCCGTATCCTGCCTTTTGCTCCAGGCGTCACGGATGCGCTCGATCACCGCCGGTGCGGCCTTGCCGCCGCCCGCCTTCATATTGGCAAATACCGCGATCTTCATGGCTCGATCATGATCTTGAAGGCCTCACCTCTGGCAAGCGTCTCCATGGCCTCCTGGCCCTTTTCTAACGGGAAGCGGTGCGTGATCAGGGCCTGATAGCGGGCCGGATTCTTCCGGATCATCGCGAAGGCACGGTGGAAGGACGGAATCGCATAGCCGCTGCAGCCCATGATCTGGACGAAGCGGTAGTGCAGCGCCTTAGCCGGAATCTGCAGCACCGTGTCGGAAGGCAGTCCCGCAAACACGTGGACCTTGCCGCCGCTTTTCACCTTGCTAACCGCTTCTTCGATCAGCGCAGGCACATTAACCGCCACGATAATCTTGTCGAAGGCTTCCTGCGCGTACCAGTTATCGGTCGTATCGCAGGGGATGCCCCACTCTCTGAGTTTATTTTGCCGGATCGGATTGATCTCGCCGACGCAGGCCTTGACCCCGTCTTCCAAAAGCGTCATGGCCGCGAGCGTTCCCATGGGACCGCCGCCGACGATCAGCACGCGGTCCTCCGGCTTTATTTCCAGCTGATTCAGGGCCGTGAGCACGCAGGCAAGCGGTTCGGTTAGAGCATAAACATAATCCGGTCCCTCAAGCTTGATCACGCCGCGTTCCACAAAAGACAGCGGCACCTCCACCATCTCACAGAAAGCGCCGGTTTCCACGTAGTCCTTATTCTCACAAAGTTCAGGGACGCCGGATCTGCACATCTCGCATTCGCCGCATTCGCCATACGGCGCAACCACTACGTAGTCGCCGGGCTTATAGCCTGTTTCTTCCGGGGCCTTTTCCACCTGGCCGTAGAATTCGTGACCAAGGATCGTCGGAGGCTTGAAATAGGGGTGTCCCTGCTTCCAGGTCTTCAGATCGGTGCCGCAGATCGTGCAGCCGAGGACCCTCACCAGGAACGGACCGTCCGGTTTCCGGATCTCCTGCACTTCCATTTTCTGTTCGCCGATATACATCAGTGCTTTCATTGAATCATTTCTCTCCTTAGCCGATTATAGAGTTCACGGGCTGTCACGGTATCCGTGATCAGTGTCCGGAAATATCCGGCGCGCGCCGCTGCCAGAATCGCACCTGCCTTCTGCAGCCCGCCGGAAATGCAGATCGTCCGCGGCACGGCTTTAAGCTTTGCTAACGGAAAAGCATGTATGACATAGCTGTCATCCTGCGGCAGCAGGCTGCCGTCTGCAAAATAGTACTGCGACAGGATCTCGCCGGCGGCTCCGGCACTTACGATATGCGCCCTGCTGGTCTCCGTCACCTCCTCGTCAAAGGTCCTGAAGACAGCATCCACGGCGCCAAGGCCGAATACGGCCGCGTCCAGATCGTCCCAGCCTTCGTATAACGTCCGAAGGCGTTTTTTTTCATAAGCGGTTAACGGCATGTTCCTTTCCCGGAAAGCAGGCAGATTCGTAAAGAAGCTGTCGCCGCGCAGTCTGTCTGCCACGCTGTCAATGATCGTATTGATCTGAAGGAAGGGGTTCATGCTGCTGCTTGCCCCGATCAAAGGGATAAACATGCAGTCCGGCAGCGTGATCCTGGACTGCAGGGAATGGGCCATGCGGTACATCGTTTCTCCCCAGCCAAGTCCGACGGAGGAGGCGCCTTTTAACATCCGCGGCAGCTCAGCCGCTGCAGCAGCCGCTATGGCGCCGGCCGTCCTGGATCCTGTCCAGCCTTCCTCGGCGGGGGCGAGAATCACCTGTCCGAGCTTCAGCTTCTGCATCAGGAATTCTTCCAGTGCTTCCACATCCGGCTCGCTTGGCAGCGTCACTTCGAAGCGCACGATGCCTTGGGCCCTTGCCTTGTCCAACATGCGTGAAACCTGAGAACGGGAAATATTTTCCGTCTGGCTGATCTCCTCCTGCGTTTTTCCCTCTTTGTAGTACTGCAGAGCAACACGGTAGAGAGCCAGAAGATCTGCCGCGGACATCTTTACGCCTCGCGAAGGATACGGTCAAGCCGGGCAATGCGCTCCAGCTTGTCCTCACTCTGGAACAGGTTCCGGCCAAAGCAGAAGCCTTTGACGCCGGCCTTTACCGCAGCAGCTGCCGTATCAAAGATATCGCTTCCCTTGGGACCGCCTGCCAGAATGATCGGCACCGGGCAGTTCGCCACAACCGTATCGAAGTTTTCCGTATAGAAGGCCTTGACCACATCCGCGCCGAGCTCGGCCGCCACTCTGGCGCCGTTAGCCTGGATATCAAAGGTCTGCGTCTTCTCGTAATCTGCCGCCAGGATCTCGACCACGACCGGGATGCTCAGACGGTGGTAAGCATCGATTGCCGCTGCCGCGTCCTGGATGGAGGCATAGTCTGCGCCGCCGATCACCATCATCATGACGACCGCATCCGCGCCCATGGCCAGGGCCGTCTCGGGGCTCACATGGTTTTTCTGCACGCCTGTGAATTCCGTTGCCAGGTTTGTTCCGCCCGATGACGTACGCAGAATCAGTTTCTTCTTTAACAATTCTTCTTCCGCAAGATGTGCGACGCCGACATTCGTAAGGAAGGCATCAAGTTTACTGTCTTTACAGCTTCTGATCACTGCCCTCGGGTCTGTTAATCCGTCCACGAGTCCGACCTGAGGCAGGTCCATTGCCATGGCAAAAAGTTTTCCGCCATGCGAGAATAGCCTTTCGGTATTGCGTTTAATTCCGTTCATGATTTGTACTCCCTGCATACCTTTTCTTCATCATATCACAGATGTGGAATTTTTTCATTCCGGCCGTAAAAGTTGCACAAATGTTCAGTCGCGTATTTTTTCTCTTCCCACTCGCCTTTATCCAAGGCCTCTTTGGAAATATTGTATCACCATTGTAGAATTTTTTAAAGAAAAAATGAAAAAAACTTTAGATTGTTTTGAATTTGTGGTAGACTATAGACACAAACTACCAGACGAGGTTATATCCATGGCTCTTTCCACTCACACACATATCGGCGCTGACGGCCAGCCCTTTACCCATACGCATGAAGATCACGAATCCGCTTCCCATCCTCACGGCCATTATCATTCTCCGGAGGAAAAGAAAAAGCAGCTCAACCGCCTGTCAAAGGCGATCGGCCACCTGCAGCATGTGAAGCTTATGATAGAGAATGACGAAGACTGCGCGGACGTGCTGATCCAGCTTTCCGCGGTCAATTCCGCGCTGCGAAGCCTCGGCAAGGCCATCATCAGCGAGCATATGACCCACTGCATCGCCCACGCCCTTGAAGACGGCGACACGGCGGCAGTGGATGAATTCCAGAAGGCAGTCGAAAAATTTATCTGAGAAGCAAAAAAGCACAGGAAGCCCTGTGCTTTTTTCATCCTGCGCGCTTATTCTCCGTTTTCAAATGTGGTCACGGTTTGGATCAGTTTTGCCGCAGCTTCCTCGCAGGAGGAA
Source organism: Lachnospiraceae bacterium UBA6987 (assembly GCA_002449955.1). Classification (GTDB taxonomy): domain Bacteria; phylum Bacillota; class Clostridia; order Lachnospirales; family Lachnospiraceae; genus UBA6987. The sequence continues at coordinate 1,643 of DJYD01000045.1, read as the reverse complement.
AACTCATGGCTGTTCCGGATCTCTCCCGTTACATCGTTTGTGGTGGAGAAAGTCCACTTTTCCTTCCACAAAAACTTCGATGTACGCTCGATCTTCCAGGTATATTTGATGGCGGACATGGTCATATGGACGGCAAAGGCCGGCGGATCCTGTCCTTCTTCGGGCGTCAGCTGAACGGTCCTGTTAAAGGTCAGACCGGTCCCCCATTCCCTGAGCTTTGCGAACACTTCCTTTTTTTTCATCTCTGTTTCATCCTCCGGACTTTCATTTTCGGCAGTATTGTTTCTCGTAACGGCATCTTCCCTGACACCGGCTTTCGTCTGTCCCGTTCTTTTCGGCAGATACATCCGTGAAAGATCCGCGCCTTCGAGCGCCAGCAGCACGATCTTTCGTTCCAGACCGCCGGTATAACCGGTAAGATTCCCGTCTGCCCCGACAACCCTGTGGCAGGGCACGATCAGCGCGATCTTGTTCCTTCCTGCCGCACCGCCCACGGCCTGCGCAGACATATACGGAACGCCGCGTTTTCCGGCTATCGCGGCAGCGATCTCACCGTAACTTCGCGTCTGACCGTAAGGGATCTTCAGAAGCTCCTCCCAGACATCGCTCTGAAAAGCGGTCCCGATAAAATGCAGCGGCGGCAGAAAGCCCGGGTCCCTGCGGACAAAATAGTCGTCCAGCCATCTCGATGCCGCAGCATGGTGCGGATGCGGCGCTTCTTCAAAAGTCTCATCCGGATAAGCCTCCTGCCAGGCACTGCCTTCAAACCAAAGTCCGGTCAGGCCCTCGTCGTCGCAGACGAGTGTGATTTTTCCAAGCGGCGAATCATAAAACTGCGTGTACTGCATTCCTGGCCTCCCTTCTTTTGTTTTATTATCATAGCACAGATCTTTCATTCAGCAAATATTCTTTTGCGGCATTTTTAGTTTGACTTTGAACCTGTCCTTATAATATTATCTGAACAGAGGGCTGACCGATCCTGTCAGCCGGGAGGTTAATTCATGAACGAGACACCCAGGCTTTTCTTTGCCTCCGACTATATGGAAGGCGCGCACCCTGCCATTTTGAAGCGTCTTGAGGAAACCAACTTCCTGCAGACCCCCGGTTACGGAGAGGATGACATCTCGGAAGCCGCCCGGGAAAAGGTCCGCGCCGCCTGCGGGGCACCGGAAGCCGACGTTTACTTCCTTGTCGGCGGCACACAGGCAAATGCCACCGTCATCGGCGCGCTGCTTAAATCCTATCAGGGCGTTCTTGCCGCAGAAAGCGGACACATCAATGTGCATGAAGCAGGTGCGATCGAGCTTGGCGGCCACCGCGTCATCGCACTGCCCCACACGAACGGCAAGCTGTCCGCGCAGACCGTGCGTGCCGCATTAAAAAGCTATGAGGACGATCCGACAAGGGAACACACCGTCATGCCCGGCATGCTCTATCTTTCCCAGCCCACGGAGACCGGCATGCTCTATTCGTTAGCTGAGCTGCGGGAAATCAGCGCCATCTGCCGCGCCTGCGGCATTCCGCTCTACGTCGACGGCGCCCGGCTTGCCTACGCCCTTGCCTGCCCGGAAAACGACGTGACGCTGCCGGATCTGGCTGCCCTCTGCGACGTCTTCTACATCGGCGGCACCAAATGCGGCGCC
>DJYD01000015.1 GCA_002449955.1 Lachnospiraceae bacterium UBA6987 | reverse complement strand
GGAACGATCCATTCCTTCGGCGGACGAAGCTTCTGTTTTTTCTTTGCCGAGGCAGTTACCCTGTAGCTTAAGTCAAGCATTTCACGGATCTCTTTCATCGGAACCGTTCCGTCCAACAGGATCGAGATCCAGTTCCCGCGGTTCAAATGATACCCTCGAAGATATCCTGCCCGCTGTACCAGCATATCAACAAGCATCAGGTCATCCAGCTTCACATTCAGGATATCGACGCGGCCTTCACCGGAAAGGCCCAGATTCTTACGCGGGACGTCCATAATCAACCCATACCATTTCCGGTTATCTTCATGGCGGAAGACTGCATAAGCCGGAAAGCGCCGCCAAAGATGCTCGGGCTCACTGCCGTATTTTCTTTTTATATATCCGCATACCTTTTCACGCACGGTAAGCTTCCTGCTCATTTTCGCAAACCTCACTTGTTTTCTTATTCCCGTAAAGCGCTTCTGATCTGTCATAACTCACAGCAGGTTCCTCCGTTCGGTGGCTTTTCGGGACCGGCTCCTCGCCAGTATAGAAATTATACCATGTCTGTTTTTCGAATCAAGTACGCAGTTATTTCTGACATAGTATCATGGCGGATACCGTTTTTTTGTGCTGCGCAGGCGGCGCGTCTCCCTTCATGCCGCTTCCTTCTTCAAAAGAGGCTAAAAAACAGCGCATCCGGAACTTCTCCGAATGCGTTGATCATCTCTCGATATTCTGTGAGGTCATACGACCAGGTTCACGGCCAACCCGCTCAGGAATGAGAACAGCATCACAAAGAGGAGGTATAAGGCAAAGCGTTTCCAGCCCATCGCGATTTTTAGCGCGCCGAGGTTCGTGATCTTTGTGGCCGGTCCCGTGATCATGAAGGTGGCCGCGCTCCCCATGCTCATGCCTTTCCAGAGCCACTGCTGAAGGAGCGGGATCGTTCCGCCGCCGCAGGCGTAGAGCGGAACGCCGACCGTCGCCGCCATCAGGACGCCCCAGGCCTCATTTCCGCCGAAAAGCATTGTCATCAGATCCTGCGGCACATAGCGCTGGAACAGGGCGGACAGCAGGATGCCGAAAAGGAAATAGATGCCGGTTGCCTTTATGTTTCGCCAGACATTCAGCAGGTACCGGATTAGCAGGTTCGGGTGCGTGTCGCGGCCGGCTTTTTCTTCAAAACCACTGAAGTCAAAGAACTCCCGCTTTCGGTAAAAAAGAAAAACCAGGAGGCCAGCTGCGCAGCCGCAGAAAAAGCAGCTGACGATCCGGACTGTAAGGGCTGCAGGGCCTAGTGCCGCGCTGTAGATGATCAGCTGCGGGTTTAACAGAATGGAGGCCATCATAAAGGCGGCCAGCCAGTCTTCCCGCATGCCCTGCCTGCGGAAGGAGGCCGCAATCGGGATGGTACCGTACATGCAGAGCGGCGAAGCGATCCCCAGAAGACAGGCCGGAACAATGCCGAGCAGGCCCTATTTTTTATCCTTCATCCCGGCAAAGACAGCGTGGATCCTGTCCTTCGCAAAGACGGAAATGAAAGACCCGATCAGCATGCCGAGGACCCAGTACAGGAAGATCTGCCGGAACTGCACCTCGAAGTAATACCAGATATATATGAGCTCTTTTCTGAGGAGGGCAAAGAGCTCAGTCATCGATGCTTACCAGCTTGTAAGTCCGGCTGCCGAGGCCGATCGCCTCCGCATGCTCCAGAGTATGGACGCTGTGAAGCGATTCCATGCGCTTTACCAGGGACGCATTTCCTTCGGCCTGATAGATGAGGTCCACGCAGGCCTGATCAATGGCTACCGGATCCGTGCCTGCGAGTATGCCGATATCATGGATATCCGGTTCCGCGGGGTGCCCGTCGCAGTCGCAGTCCACGGAGAGGCGGTTCATCACGTTAATGTAGACGACGTGCTCCGCGCCGACGTGGCTGCTGAAGCCTTTTACCATCTCCGCGAGCGCTTCCAGCCAGGCATCCTGGTCACTGTACCAGATGCTGCCTTTAGTCTTCGTACCGGCCGTATGGACGTAGACCTTCCCGCTCGCAGAGGAGATGCCGATGCCGACGTTCTTGATCGCACCGCCGAAGCCGGCCATCGCATGGCCCTTGAAATGGGAGAGGATCACCCAGTCGCTGTAATTCTCTGCGTGGCTGCCGACGATGATCTTGTCAAGCCTTGTCCCGCCGGTCACGGGCCACTCCGTTTCGCCTTCCTCGTCCATCAGATCGAAGTCTGCTATCTTTGTGAAACCGTGGTCCTCCGCGACCTGCCTGTGCATGGCGGAGCTCGAACGCGATCCGCCGTAGGCCGTATTGCATTCCACGATGGTGCCGTTCACCTTTTTGACCAGATCGCCGATCAGTTCGGGCCTGAGATAGTTGCTCGCAGGCGGCTCGCCGGTCGAGATCTTGACAGCGGTCTTTCCTTCCGACGTCCAATTAAGAGCCTCATAGATCTTTACCAGGCCCTCTGCGGAAATATCGGAGGTGAAATAGACGACCGGCGCCTCGGATGACGGTGCTTCTTCTGAGGACGCGCTCCCCGAGGGATACTCTTGCGGCACTGTCGGTACTGCAGCCTGGGCGGTCCCTGCTTCCGCGCTGCTTTGCGCTGCGTTCTGCGGAGTGCTCCCCGCTCCCGTCCCACCTGCCGCGCACCCGGCAAGCAGGAGGAAAGCCGCAATACATGCGGGAATTACCAGAAAGCTCTTTTTCATCGTGATCAACTCCTTTGACTACCCTTCGCAGCAGCTTTTCTGCAGATAACTGCTGCCTGGGTCCCGATAAATGCCCAGAAGGAGAGCATCGCCAGGTTTTCGAGAAGCACCAGCCAGCCCGCCTTTTCATAATCCAGGAAGGCGAACGGCACGCGGAAAAACAGGTAGTCGGTCATCCCGCTCCGCAGAAAGAGCCAAAGTCCGATTCCGCCGATGCAGATAAAGAGGCAGGAGAGGATGACCTTCAGCCATCCTTTCAGCTTCAGGCCGGCAATCATCGCCGGGATATGCATCCCCAGGTGCAGCCCCATCAGCACAAATGCCCAGCGGGAGAGCGACAGATGCATCTGTCTAGCAAATGACACCGGAGCCATTCCGTACAGGAACGGCACGGCATGTCCGCTCATGGACATGCCGCAGAAGGCTGTCAGGGCAAAGCTAAGGAGCAGGAGAGCAGTGATCAGCGTGCTCAGCACCCGGTATGCGGTAAATCTGCCCTTAAACAGCGCACCGTACCACTTCCGGTTCAGGATTTGATGGACGATGACGAGCAGCGTCATGCCGATGCCGATCCATTCGTGGAGCGCCTCGCCCGTGACCTGATAGGCCATAAGGAAGAGCAGAAGGACGGTCATGGCTAAGTCCACGATCCGCTTTATCATGTTGCTTGTTTTTGCCTTGGACATAGCACCGTCCTTTCTGCAGGCCATTTATTTCAGTCCGCCGATCCAGGACTGAAGGTCCGCTTCCGATACGCTGCCGCCGAAGCGCTTTCCCTGAAGCCAGGTGCCGCTTCCCGCAAGCGCTTCCATGTTGGGACCGCTGCGACCGATGCCGCTGCTGGAAGATGTGCAGAACGGGATCACGGTGACCCTGTCAAAGCTGTATTTTTCCACGAAGGTGTCCAGGATGCGCGGCTCTTCGCCCCACCAGATGGGAAAGCCCAGATAGACGGTCGTATAGCCTTCCAGGGAAATGTCCTCGCTTCCGATCTCCGGACGGGCGCTCTTGTCATTCTGCTCCTTGGTGGAGCGGCTGTTTCGGTCGCTCCAGTTCAGATCGGCCTCCGAATACGGCTGCGCCGGAACGATCTCGTACAGGTCGCCTCCGGTGATTGCCGCGATCTTTTCGGCGACGCCTTTGGTGGTGCCGGTAGCAGAGAAGAAGGCTACTAAGGTGTCTGCGTGTGCCGCCGCGCTCTCGCCGGCGGGCTTCGTTTCATCGGGTGCAGCTGCAGAGGGCGTTTCCGCAGATGCCGTTTGGGATTCTGCTGCTTTTGTGCTTTCCGCCGTTTCCTTCTGACTCTCTGTCGCAGGCATTGTATATGTTATTTCTTTCTGCGGATCATTGCCGCAGGCGGCCAGACTTAAGATCAGTGTGAGCACCGCTAAAACGGCAAATATCGTTTTGCTTTTCTTCATCATGCTTCCTCCTTCCAGACTTCCTTGGCGAGTCTGAATACCGCCCAGCCCTTCGGCCAGCCCACATACATCGTGGCGTGGGTAATGATGGCGGCGATCTCTTCCTTTGTTACGCCGTGTGCCTTCGCATTCTGCAGGTGGTACGTCAGCGAGGAATCGGTGATCCCGGACGCCATCAGCGCTACGACCGTGACGATGCATTTGGTCTTTACGTCGATCGCTTCCTCGTTCCACACCTCGCCGAAAAGTACGTCGTCATTCAGGTGCGCAAAAGTCGGGGCGAAGTCCCCGAGCTGGTTCCTTCCTGCTGTTTGGACTATCTTTTCACTCATGATTCACTGCCTCCGTCGTTATTTTCTTAAAAACCGGTCGTCCGAATCCGGAGCGTCCGCGGAAATATACCGCTCCGCCGTCATGTGCAGGTCATATTTTTCCCGCAGCTTTGCGAGCTGCTGCATCATGGGGCTTGCATGGTGCGCGTCGATAGCCGCATGGTCACGCCAGCTGTCGATAAGGAGCACCGTCTCGGGATCATCCATCGGAATAAAGTACCGGTATGCCAGATTGCCTTCTTCCCTGCGGATCGCATCCGCGATCCCGCCTTGCTCCATCGCCTCCGCGAACTTCCTCGCGCTGCCGTTTTTGCCATGGTAATACAGATTCACCGTAATGCTCACTGCCTCGCTGACTCCTTTCCTCTTTGTTCCCTTAAGGCTTGCCGCCTTACAGCACCTCGTCCAGCCATCTGTGGATCGCCGCTTCGTTCGGGCGGTTGATCTGCACGCCTTTGACCCACTGCACGTTTCCACTTACGTCCTTGTGAAGGGCGGTGTCGCTTTTGCCTACGCCGCTGCCGCCGGAGGTACAGAAGGGAGCGAGCTTCTTTCCGGAAAAGTCATAGCTTTCCAGGAAGGTATCGATGATGCGGGGCGCAACGCCCCACCAGATGGGAAAGCCCACGATCACGGTATCGTAGGCGGCCATGTCGAGGGCCTCGCCTGCGATCTCCGGTCTTGCGGCGGGATCGTTCATTTCCACGCTGCTGCGGCTCTTCTTGTTCATCCAGTTCAGATCCGCCGAGGTATAGACGTCCTTCGGGACGATCTCATAAAAGTCCGCGCCTGCGATCCTCGCGATCTCTTCACCGACTCTTTTTGTAACGCCGCTGGCGGAGAAGACCGCCACTAATGTCTTGTTTGCCATCTCTTTTTCTCCTTCCTGCCTATCAATTCATTGATTCATTTTTGCACAGTTCCCACGGAAGCCCCTTTAAGAAGCCGGCAAGCACCTTTTCGGAGGTCCCCATGCCCATGCGCCGAGCGCGATTTTCGGTAAGTTTGCCATTGCTGCAGTCTCCTTTATTATGATAGTTTCAGAATATTCATTCGCCTCTTATTCGCCGAGCAGCCGGATCAGGCAGCCGTAGGTCAGTTCGTAGACGCTTTGATAGACGTAATTGATCCCGGCTTCCTTCATGGCTGTTTTCTGCTTTTCCGTGACCGCCGTGTACGGGTAGATCCCGAACATGAAGGGGAAAAAGGTGTAGATAAAGTTCTGGATATCGGTCACGCTCATGTCCGGGCAGAACTTTTCGAGCAGCATGCACATCCGGTGCATGCTGCCCCCGTAGGACAGCTTGAAGCTGTTTAACAGTTCCTGCCTGCTGTTTGCCTCCATGTCGTAGTTGTTCATGGAAAGAAGCTTAAGGAGCTGCTCCCGCTCTGCCAGAGACTTTGCGATGCGGTCCGCCAGCTCCTTCTTCGTCAGCCGGTCGTTACCGTTCAGGATGGCGCTCAGTTCCTCGTTCCAGCGGTCGTACTCCCGCTGAAAGAGCGCCAGGAAGATCTCTTCCTTGGTCTCAAAGTAGTTATAGATGGTAGGACGCGAAAAGGATGTGATATTGCTGATCTCCTTGAGGGTGATCTCCCGGAAGCTCATCGTCTGATAGAGCTTCTCACAGGCACTCACGATCTCTTCCCTTTTCTGTGCGATCTGTTCCGCTGTGACTTTTTTCATGCTGTGGATCCTCGTTATTCTTTGCGCTGACACCGTGTCAGCATGTGCATTATATATCGATTCTGACACTGTGTCAATATGTTTGGAGGAATTTTTTCGTGTTTCCGGACAGGAGAGGAAACGAAAAAGCCGGAGACTGACTTTTGTCAGCCTCCGGCTGGGGACCAGCCTTGATCAGTTCGAAGATACCTGCCCAAACGGATCCTTGAAGAACACGGTCAGAGCTGATTTCATTTCGTTGATCACGTAATAGGTAAGGTCGCGGGGAACATCCAGATAAGTCAGCTCTTTTTCCGAAAAGTGATCGTAGGTCATACCGCACTTCTCCATCACGCGACGGGAGGCGTCATTCCCGGTGAAGAAAGACGCATAGACGGTTTTCAGCCCCTTCTCCCGGAACAGAGGTGAATCAATGCAGAAATCGGCGCGGTATAGGCGAAGGCCAGCATCTCAGGATCATCTTTCCATACTGACCGGGCTATGTAAAGAGGCTTTTCTTCTGAAAAGACAAAGTCTCAAAAACCAAGATCTGCGATCCAGTCGTTTACCGATTTGCTCACACTGTCCTGTTTGTTCTGGCAGTCGTTTTCTGATACCTCGATATCCCTCAGCATTCTTTTCTTCATGATTCTGCCTCATCCAGACATGCCAACGGGCTCTCCGTTTTTCAGCTTCTCAAATATGTTCATTTCTCTTCGAAGGCAGGTCTCCAGCCTGCGAACTGTACGAGCTGCTCTTCCGTGCGGTGGTAGTAACGCACGCCCTTGTCGAGCTTAGCGATCTCCGCCATTTCTTCTTCAGAAAGCGTAAAGTCCAGGATATCCAGATTGTCCTTGATATGCTCGACGTTCTTGCTGCCGGGGATGACAGCAAAGCCCATCTGCGTATGCCAGCGCAGGATCACCTGAGCCGGTGTCTTCCCGTACTTTTGTCCCAGCTTCGCAAAGACCGGCTCTTCGATCAGGAATCTATCTCCGTGTCCCAGCGGATACCAGCTCATCAGCTTGATGCCGTACTTATCCAGCGTCTTCCGGAGTTCCTGCTGGGTGAAGTAAGGATGTGCTTCCACCTGGATGAACTGCGGTACGACCTCCCATTTGGTTTCCAGCTCTTCGATGTATTTGCCTTCAAAATTGGAAATACCGATGCTCTTAGCTTTGCCTTCTTTATAGGCTTTTTCCAGCAAACGGTAACCTGCCAGCCAGTTGCCCGCGGGCTGGTGAATGTAGAGAAGATCCAC
>DJYD01000052.1 GCA_002449955.1 Lachnospiraceae bacterium UBA6987 | reverse complement strand
TATGGGTGCGAGAAAGACTTCCGAACCTATGAGGAGTTCTCTGCAGCCATAGCTGAATACATTGACTACTACAACAACGAGCGCATCCAGGCAAAAACAAAGTGGATGCCACCTGTAAAGTACAGAATGGCATCCACCTCTTGAGCCTCGGTCATAAATCAATGTGTCCAGGAAACTGGGTACATATCATTCTTAGGTATTTTAGCGTTATACGGCTTACTGGATGTCCTCGCTCTGATCCGCCTCATCCACCTCAGGATCGGCCGTCCCAAAGCCGGCAGAGGCTCTGATATGCAGGCTCTTCATCAGGCCGGCTGCCCGCAGGAAGGCATCCGCAAAGCGAAGGGGAACGTACAGCATGGCCTGCTTGTCGAAATAGACAAAGAGCCCCTCCTCCGTCTTCACATATTTCTTCAGGTCAGCCAAAGCGTATGAGAAGGCCTGATTCTCCCCTAACAGATAAGCCGTTTTATCCTTGACGGCAAGCAGATAGCCATCCTCGGCAGGCGGCATGAGCCGTTCCTTGATAACGTTCCGGTACATCGGCATGAACACCATGAACAGCCGCATGTTGAAGAGAAGGAAGACGCCCATGCACAGGGCAAAGGTCGGCCAGGCGCTGCAGGCGGCGCAGTATACCGCCAGAGCAAGCGGAAAGACAAAGGTGAAGATGCTGCGGCCGCTCCATCCGCTGCGGTAGCGGAAGCTCATGCGGGCCATTTTCAGCACCTTGTCCGTAAGCTCATCGTGGCTGAGCTGCAGATAGGTCTTGAATTCCGCCTCGTTAAGCAGTATGTTTTTCAGTTCCTGTACGGCCTCTCTTCTCTCCTTGCCGCTGCCGGTAAGGATCTTTCTGCGAATCTCCGCCCATTCCTCATCCCCGACGACGCGTTTCGGCACCGACTCAAAGACATCTCTGCCGCGGAAAATCATCCACAGCGTCTCGGTTTCCCTGAGCCCCGTGACTTCCCGGAAAGGCAGTTCAAGCCGGGAATCGCCGTAAGAAAGCTTCAGGGCATCCTCTCCGATCTCCAGCCGGTGTTCCTTCCAGTAATCCGCGGCTTCCGGCGTTTTCTTCGACTGCGATAGAAGCAGCCCTGCTCTGAAATCCAGGAAGAAATACTGGAACAGGGAAAGTGCCGCCCAGAGAAATGACAGAACGCCAAGCATCCACTTCATCCAGGGCTGAACATCCGGATAGGCAATGATGAGAAAGGCTGCTGCGCCGCCCTGCACAACTGTCTTCAAGAGCAGCTTCAGCACCGCAGTCTTTTTCGGACCACGCTGATCGATCAGCATGGTTTTGACTGTATTCAGGTAATCTTCTTCACTGACAAGGTATCGATACATACGTTTCCTTTCCTTACGGCAGGCGCTGCTGCTTCATCCAGATGTCCATCACCAGGCGGTGTGGCAGGAGCTTTACTAACGCGATCTGCCCGCGTGCCACAAAGCCGTAGGTACTGACATCCTTGCCGCGCTTTGCATCCCGCCAGGCGCGTTTCACGATATCCTCCGGCCTGTACATCGCCACATATTTTTTGATCACCGCTTCTTTATCCGCTGCTACGGCCCGGTCAAAAAATTCCGTCTTGGTCCAGAAGGGGCATACGGCCATTACGCGGATGCCGCGGCCTTTCAGTTCACGGTTCAGCGCCCGGCTGAAGGACAGGACAAAGGCCTTCGTCGCCCCGTAGACATCGATATACGGGATCGGCTGAAATGCCGCAACCGAAGCGATATTGATGATCTGACTGCCGGATTTCATGTAGGGGACCGCATACTGGCAGAGAGCCATCAGCGCCTTACAGTTCAGGTCCACCATATTCAGATTATCTTCCGGCGGGGTATCCATAACCGCCTGAAATTTCCCGTAGCCGCTGGCATTGATCAAGAGCGAAACCTCAGGCTTCTCCTCTTCCAGGAGTCTTCTGACTTCATTTAATTCATCCGGAACCGTCAGGTCAAGCGCGAGCGGCCTGAGCGGTAGCTTAAGCGTCTCCCCGAGCAGCTCCAGACGCTCTTTTCTCCGGGCAACGGCCCAGATCTCATCGACTTTTCCCCATGAGGCTTCCATTGTCTCCACAAAGCGGCGTCCCATTCCGCTCGATGCGCCAGTGATGATCGCAATCTTTTTCATCTTTTTTTCTCCCTGCCCTCCGGGCATTCAGAACGGCCTTAGGTCCATATCTTCCGTGCAGCTGACAAAGAATTCCGCAAGCAGGTCAATGCAGTCCTGAACGTCTGCAAGTGATCCCACCTCATCCGGGTTATGCATGTAACGCAGAGGGATAGAGACCAGAGCAAAGGGCACACCGATTCCGGTCCTGTGCATGGTATCTCCGTCCGTGCCGGTGCGTCCGTTTGCGGCTTCCGTCTGAATCTGCATGCCCAGCTTTGCCGCGCAGGCACGGAGCTTTTCGTTCAGTTTCTTATGGATCGAAGGATTGTTGCAGATCACCGGCCCCTTTCCCAGGGCGATGTCGCCGGTCAGCGCCTCACTGATACCGCAGTTATCGGAGGTATACGTCACATCCACGGCGATCGCAATATTCGGCTGCACGCGGGATGAGGTAAAGTAGGCGCCGTTTCCCGTCGTTTCTTCCCCGGTTGTCGTGACGGCATAACAGCCAACCGCCGCGCCCTTTTCTCCTGCCTTTGCCAGGGCTTCCATCACGATGAAGGCGCCGAGCCTGTCATCTAAGGCCCTTCCGCTTATACAACCGTTTTGCAGCTCCCGGACGTCGGTATCAAAGGTCACCGTATCGCCAAGCTCCACATACTGTAACGCATCCGCTTTGTCCTTTGCTCCGATATCAATGCGCAGGTCCGCAGCTTTCAGTTCGCTGTTCTTCGCGATCTCTCTTGAGTTCGCCACAGCGCCGTAAATGATCCCGTTTTTCGTGTAAATCCTTACCTTATGCCCCGGATAAGTCGTGGTATAGATGCCGCCGATATTCGTCACCATCAGTGTCCCGTCATTCCCCACTGCCGTCACCATGAGGCCGATCTCGTCCGCATGCCCGGCCAGCAGGACCTTGAAAGGAGCGTCCGGATTGATCACCGCGGTCACATTGCCGAGTTCATCGACCGTCACCCGGTCCGCCTTATCCTGCATGTATTCGTAAATCTTTTTTTCCAGCTCCGCCTCATTTCCCGATACAGAACCAGTGTTTAACAGGTCAAATAAAAAAACCTTGTTCATAGTGGCCCTCCCTTAATGTGCTATGAGTACAACTCGCTTACATGGCGACCGCAAACGATACCAAACACTTTTTGTTATAACATAAAGTGCTTTTCTTGACAACGCAGAAAGAGATTGCCGCGTCACAGCAATCTCTTCTCTCTTTTTATATGCCACTACCTTTTTACGGTTCATTTACCACGCCGGCAAGAAGCGGAAGGCCGTCGCGGCTGCGAAGCACGAAGATAAACGGTCTGTCCAAGACAAAATCAATCTCATCTTCGGCAGGCGGCGGCGCACCATATACCGGGATTGTTACATAAGAAGCAGCCTGGGCGCCTTTTTCATTGACAATGATCCTTGCTCCCTGCAGCACATCAGAAACGAAAGCATCTTGTTCCTTGGGAAGCAGGCTGCTGAAATCCGCCTCCTCCACATCAAAGACTTTGTGAACGCCCAGCGATTGCAGCACTTCCCCGAGTTTCCGGTCCTCCGCGATATCAAACTTCGGCAGAGCAAAATGCACCTGGAGCTTCGTGCTCGGGACGGCGGTTTCATCTGTCAGAAAAGCCTGCAGTTCTTCATCCGCAAGCAGCCTGTCCATGTTCACGTCTTCATCCGGCAGAATAAAATACATGACTGCGCCGGAATCTTTCATTTCCTTACCGTAAGCCCCGAACAGATTCCCATAGAAGTATTGTCCCGTCTTGTTCTCTTCCCGCATGAATTCAGCCTGGATATCGCCTGAAGCCGCATGAAAAACGCCCGTTTCTATCAGGCTTTCCGCAAAACTGGCAAACCACTCGTCCTGGAACAAAAGAGTGCTGACCAGGTTTAGGATCTGATCTTTATCCATTTCCAGCTTTGATGCGCTTTCCTTAAGCAGTCCGCCAGTCCTCTCATTGATCCAGTTCTGCAGCGCCATGTCATATTCAGGCGATCCCATCTCTCCGGTGAAGACAGAAGCAAAGCAGCTGTCACTGATCGTGTCGACACACGCCTGATGATAGGCATATGAATTCGAAAGCCACAGAGAATTGTTCAGAACACTTTTCACATAACCATTATCGAAATAGTTTGCTAACCAAACATTTTGCACCTGCTCACGCAGCGATTCCTGACTATCCGCACCGATAAGGTCCAGAATCTCCTGCCGCGTCGCTCCGGCTGTCGCCTCAGAAAGCATGGCAAGAGCAAGATAGAGATTCAGGGGAGCAGACAATCTGTTTTCACTGCCGCTTTCTTTCAGTGTCGCTGTAATCGCTTGCTGCAGAAATGGTTTTAAGCTTTCTCCGTTTCCTTTAGTCTGCTCAAAAAGCGCCCAGTATTCCTTTCTTGCTTTTCCCTCGGCAGCAATAACCCTGTTTCGCTCTTCCTCACTCATCTTTCTCCAATTATCATAGCTGCCGACATAATAGTCTTCCCCGTTTGCCATCGCCGGATACTGCGCTTCAGCCAGAGCATAGGCATGAACAGCCTTATTGGGGAGTATGATTGATGAATCCTTTGGCCACAGAATCGCTGCCGCCAATGCGATCACAGCACAGGCGGCTGCCGCTATGACGGGTTTCAACCAGCCATAAGCCGAACGTTTCTGCCTGCCCATTGTTTTCGGCAAGGCATCTTCGATCCACTCCTCTTCTGTATCAAGGATTGCGTTTTCCAAATCTTCTCTTGTCATAGCGGTATTCCTTCTCTTGTTAAGTATTCTTTCAGCTTTCTCCGCATCCGGTGCAGTCCCGTTTTCACTGCGCTTTCCTTCATCCCGAAGGCTTTCATACATTCACCGATGCTCATCCCATACCAGTAGCGGCAAAGGAAAAGCTGCCTTTCACGTTTCGGCAGGCCTTTCAGAAAGCCGCTCATTGCATTTTTTAAGGCCAGGCGGTCCGCCGGATCTTCGTTCTTAGGATCTGACAGAATCTCCGACAGTTCATTCAACGCGAGTTCGTAGTTCCGGCTTCCTCGTCTGCCAGCACTGATATTCCTCAGACGGTCAATGGCTGTCTGCCTGCTCAACATACCCAGAAATGATTTCAGATCCATCGTCTGTGCTTTATCTGCCTCCTGCCACAGCTTAAAAAGCACAGTATTCCCGACCTCCTTCGCATCCTCCGTGCTTTGGAGGATATCGAAGGCGATCTTCCGAATGTATGAGCCATAGCGTTGTTCTACTGCCTGCAGTGCAGTTTCATCACGCCGCGCTAATGCCGAAGTGATTTCCTCCGGGTTCATCATAAGCTCCTCTGATCGAACAATGCTAGTATCAATTGCGAATATGCGCTTTCTCCCGCATCAGATACATGACAGGTTGCTTCCCTCTTAGTACAATAAACGAAAAAAGCGGCAGAACGTTACTGCCGCTGAAAAAGATGATAGAATTAATAATCTCTCCCCATCAGATCGCCGTAGGCATTTTCATACAGGATATACATCTCGTCGCTCTGATACTCCTCGCCTTTTCCGTAGGGGTCGTCGTTCTTCCAGGTGACGACATGCACGCGGTAGCCGAGCTCGTTGAACTCCGCCTCATAATTTGTAAACCAGACTTCACGCTCCTCTTCCCCCAGGTTCGACCAGTAGCCATAACCATGGTAGTAGACAAAGCGTTCCTTCAGCTGACCGTCCTTCGTATACTCATTATCGGTCCGTTCCTCATAGGACAGAATGCCCTTGTTGTGGGTTTTCTTGACGTTTATCAGCACGGCGCCCTTCTCGTCATACGTCGTCTCTTCGATCGTATAAACGACCTGTTCGGTCGTGCCGTAATCAAGGAAGGTGTAAATGGTCTGACACACGGCATTGCCGTTCTTGTCATATTCGGTCACGGTTCCGGGGACCTCGCGGCCTTCCAGATAGTACTTGTCCGCGTTCTTGTCAAGGGCTTCGTAATCCCAGAGAATCTCCGTGTGCGTACCGTCTGCATTGTATTCCCAGGTCTGGTATTTCAGATGCATTCCATCTCTGTCCAGCCAGTCCTCGATGGGTCTTCCCTGCTCATCCAGCACGAAAGTATGCGTGGTTTCTATCTCTCCGGTTCGCTTATTGACGGTTCGGACCTCCGTCACGACATCATCGTCATTGTACTCGTACTCCTTGATATAGCCGATCCCCGTCGTCGCCGTAGCCATCCGGCCTTTTTCGTCATAGGTATACACAAAGTCCCAGTTGACCGTCCTGCCGTCGCTGTTAAAGGTCTTCTTTTCCAGAAGATTTCCGGCGTCATCGTAAATGTCTTCTTCACTCTTCAGGCCCTTCATGGTATAGCTGATCTCACGCGTCAGGATGCCGGCTTCATTGTAAAACTTCTCCGTCCGCATGATGTCGTTCCGGTAGCTGCGGACTTCCCGGCCCTCGTCATCATAATCATAGTCCCAGACAGCAGTGATGTTTCCGTCCGTATCCACATGCGTGACACGCATCCGCAGATACGCATCGCCTTTCAGCGAGGCAAGGCCGGGCGTATAGACATCGGCGCCGTCCTCTTTGATCAGGCCAACCGCTTTCAGTGCATCAGTATAACTGCCCTTGATCAGGTCTTTCCAGTCCGCATAAGCGTCATTTTCCTCGCCCCAGTTGTAGCAGTTGGTCGTCAGCGTTATTGCTGTACTATAGCGCTTTCCTTCGTAAATATACTGCTGCGTCTCGTTATCGTACTCCATCTGACTCCAGTCGAGCGTGCAGACCTCTTCAAACTTTCCCTTCACGATCCGGCCAAGATAGCGGCCGTTCATCGATTCCTCATCATCGTAAAGGAAATAAAGGGCCCCCTTCTCATCCTCCCAGAGCTCCATGCCCCGGTTATCGGCGCCCATGCGGTAGCAAATGCCGTCAAAGAGGCATTCCGCGGAAAGGATGCTGCCCTTCCAGATCTGCATCCGGTAGTCGTAGTAGCTGCCTTCCTTCAGTTCCGGATACACGAAGAGCAATTCCTCCTGCCCGTCGCCGTCCAGGTCCTTCGCGTGCACGATGCCCATACCGGAAACGCGGCTGATATTGTCCAGAACGAAGCTGGTTCTGCCGTACGCCGCCTGCTTTTCGCGAATCACTTCGGCCAGATTCTTTTTCCATCCGATCTGCCAGGAATGGATATCGGGGCGCGCCGGTTCCGTCTCGGGTTCAGTCTCCATCCCGGCTTCGGTGCTGCGTCCGGTCTCCGGCGAGCTTTCTGCCCCCTTCGTCTCTTCTGCATTTTTCGTGCTTCTCGTGGCCTTTGTCTCGGTCTCCTCCTGATCGGATGAAGCCTCATTCTTCGACGCCGTTCCGCAAGCCGTAAGCAGCATAGCAATCGCCAAGAGCAGCGCAGTCACAATTCTTGTCAGATGTTTCATGATAACCTCCTAAGGCCTGAGCGCTTCTCTTTCCAGAACGGCCTTTGCTTTTGCCATAAGGTCTTCCCTGGAATAGAACGGCGCATAATAAACTTCATCCTGCGTCGGATTAATGATCACACGGTCAGTGTCCGGCAGATAATGCGCCGCACTGATATGCATCCCCACGCAGTTCCATTTCTCTGTCTCCAAACAGATAATAACCGATTCCGTATAGGTATCGTCGTTCACGATCAGCAGCAGCTGCCGGCCGTCTTGTGAGAACACTGCCGAGCAATTCGCATCGGCATGGAAACTGAAATTCCTGTCGCCGAAATATGCGTGGTTCAGCTGTTCTCCCGTCTGTACATCATAGATCAGAAGGTCGCCGGAATCCGACATCACCAAAAGCTTAGTATCATTTTTGACGAACAGCATCTTTTTGATCGAAGATGACGGTATGGCTGTTTCAATTGTTTTCGTCACCGTATCGTCCGGGATATTCACGAGCAGAATGCTGCCGTTTTCACCGACGGCCGCGAGGATCCCGCTATCCTCTGCCAGAGTGCAAACCTCTGCATATTCCCGCTCGATATGGGTCAGTGCAACAAAGCGGTCTTCGTCTGTAAGATAGGCATAGGCAGCCGAAACCGTTTCCGGCTCTTTCCCTTCGGTACCCGAGGCGGCCAGAACCACCCACCCGTTTACGCCTGCCACACACAGCTTATACCGAAGCTCCGGTGAATATAGTTCTTTCGGGAACGTAAGCAGTTTCTGCATTTCGGCATCTTTCCATATGCTAAGCTGCGGCAGTTCAGACGAGTCCGTATGGAGCAGCGCCGCAGTAAGGACGCTGCCGCTTTCGCGGTCGGCTGCCGACGCGCTGCTGTGCTGGATTGAATACAGTTCCAGTTCATTTGCCGTCTTCCCGGAGGGCGTCAGACCTGAAACGGTCCCGCTTTCCAGATCGTAAACATAATCTTCCGCGATCAGTTTTCCGTCTTCCGTAAGAAAGATCGTGCCGGAGTCAAAGGTGAACGCTTTTTCACACTGAACGGTACAGACCCTCGGTTTGGGATCAGACTCGCGCCACAGCATACAGGACAGGATCATCTCCGAATGATCATAAGACAGGGCCGCCATGAGCTTCCCGGAAGGGGACGCATAGATTCTGGCCTTCTTCAGATCCATTTCTGTTCCTTCCGAAGCTACCGGTGTCATTTCTTCGCCGCTCTGCCAACGGAGGATCGATATTGTCGTCTTATATTCGTTGTTGACGATGGCAAAAACACCCTTGCGGTACGATTCGCCGCCTATCGCGCCCTTGGACAGCGAATAATCCATATCTTTATAGAACAAGCCGGCGTCGCTGGTCAGGATCCCGCTGGAGATTCCGCCGGTGATAAGTCCGTTTTCCAGGATCAGTCCGAAGGAATTATTATCATTGAGGATTCCGCAGCTGAGAACGTCCGGCAGGAGCAGGTCCATGGTGATCTCTCCCGTTTCCCGATCGATTAGATAAAGATTCTTCAGACTGCCGTAAACGATCATGTCAGCCGAATAATCAAGAAAATCGATGCTGCCGCCGAGGATCAGCTTGCCGTTCATATAGACCGAGCTCTGATCCAGCCGAAGGGCCGTATCAAAGCGGCGCTCCCAGTTCTTCTCTCTGTCATACACCGCAACGCCCCCGTTCTCTGCCGACGTTCCGGCAAAGGCGGTCATCAGGCTTCCGTCGTCCAGGAACATCAGTTCCCGGACGATCCCCGGGGAGTGAGAAAGCTGATCATCCAGCATCAGGAGCTCATTGTTCTGCACGTCATAAAGCTGCAGGCGCCCGTACGTCTCTCCCGAAGACGCAGAACAAACGGCCGCCCATTTTCCGTCGTCGCTTACGGCAGACCCCGTCGTGGTAAAGAGGCTTCCTTCCAGCGCAGTGCTGCAAAGGACTTTGCCGGTCTTCGCGTCAGCAACACAAAGATAGTCTTTTCCGTTGCTGTACACAGTATAAACGATGAAGGCCCCGTTCCGGGAAAAAGCGGATGCGGAATATGCCGATTCCAACTTCCAGAGCTGCTCTCCCGTTGCAGCATCATACAGTTCGCCCCCGGCAAAGACAGCCTGAAGCTCGTCGATATAGGCAAAATCATAATCCCGGCTGCACTGTTTCTCCCAAAGCTCTTTCCCGGAATACGTATCGTACATACGGATCGTGCTGTAAGCATCCAGCGACACAAGATAACGGCTGTCCTTTGACATCAGCATGTTCGAAACCGAAACCGGCTGCTCAATGGACTGGTCAAAATGCAGGCCGCCTCTGCCGTAGACCTGCAATTCCCGGGACAGGGTATATTCCGCATCCGCGACGTACGGCCGCTCATTTTCCTCAGACGGCAGTGCCTCGAGAACAGCAGACAGCGCCTCCCGGTATTTGCCGCTCTTGAACGAATTGTAGCCAAGGGCCGCCAATGCCCTCGATTCATTGATTTGCGACGCCCGCAGCTGTTCTTCGATCTTCGCATTCCGGTTCAGGAGCAGACCGACAAAGGCTGCGGCAAGGCTGAAAATGGCGCCCGAGGCGATCGCAAGACGGCGGAAGCGGTAGCGCTGCTCGCGGCGGTAAAGCGCATCATAGGGGCAGCCGATAAGAGCCGCCAGAATGCGCAGGGATTCCGTCTGAAAGAGTCTGCGGCGCTTCGCTTTTGTCGGCGCTACAATATTGGCCGCCAACGGCTCCACGATCTCTATCAGCTCTCCGTCTTCTCCGCGGATCTCCGTGATCTGTTTCGGAAAGGCTTCTTCCGGCGCGCCGTCCGCAAGCACGGCCAGCACATGATCGTGGTCGTGATGCTCCAGAAAATAGCTGATCTCGCGAAGGACCCATTCGGAGCCGGAAGTCTCCGGCGTGCAGATAACGATCAGAAACTCCGAATTATCTAACGCCCTCTGAATATTCGCCGACAAACTTCCGGCGATCGGCAGTTCGTCCTGATCCCGAAAGACCAGGCCTACTTTGCGCGCACCGTCTTTCCGCAGGTTTTTCGGAACCGTATAATGCTCGATCCGCCGGTGGACGGCCTTGGCCACCTCCATCTGCAGGGGCAGGTGCCTGTAACTGATAAATGCCTTGTACTTGCGTTCCATCCTCTTTACTCCGCAGGCTGTGCTACATGCCCGCGTCCGGTCCTCTTTCTTGCTGGATATCATCAATTATATGCATTTCATGCTCCCCGGTCAATGAGGGATTCCCGTACAGTACCCCTCCCGGATCAATAAAGTATCCCCGCTCAGGTTCTGCTTGCAAAGGAGCAGAAGAAGGCGTATGATTCATTTTAACACATTAAAGCAATAAATCGCCGCTTAAAGGAGAAAGACATGTCCCATCTGATCCTGCCGCCCGGATACAAGGCGCTGCTGTATCCCATGGAGACCCAGCGGGCCATCAAAAAGATCAAAGATTATTTTCAGGATGAACTTGCTTACCATCTGAAGCTGCGGCGCGTTTCGGCGCCTCTGTTTGTTCTGCCGGAATCCGGCCTGAACGACAATTTAAGCGGAAGTGAAAGACGGGTGACCTTCACCTTAAAAGACATGAACGAACAGCCCGCGGAAATCGTACAGTCTCTGGCCAAATGGAAACGCCATGCGCTCGGCAAATACGGAATTGAACCCGGCCGCGGCCTGTATACGGATATGAACGCGATCAGGCGGGACGAAGAGCTGGATAATCTTCACTCTGTCTACGTGGATCAGTGGGACTGGGAGAAAACCATCACCCGCGAGCAGCGCACCCGTGAGTACCTGCACCAGACCGTTATCACAATCTATCATGCGATCCGCAACCTAAGCGATTATGTAAACCGCTGCTACGAGGAACTGCGAAACGACATTCCCAATGATATTTTCTTTGTGACCGCACAGGAGCTTGAAGCAAGCTGGCCGACGCTTTCCCCCAAGGAAAGAGAGAACCGGATCTGCCAGGAGAAAAAGGCCGTCTTTATAGAGGGGATCGGCAGACCGCTCGCCTCGGGAAAGCCGCATGACGACCGCTCTCCCGACTATGATGACTGGGACTTAAACGGCGATATCCTGCTATGGAATGACCTGCTGCAGTGTGCCTTCGAACTCAGTTCCATGGGGATCCGCGTCGATGCGGCTTCAATGGATAAGCAGCTGCGCTTGTCCGGCTGTGACGACAGACGCCCTCTTCCCTTCCACCAGGCCGTCCTGCATGATGAGCTGCCGCTTTCGATCGGCGGCGGTATCGGACAGAGCCGCCTGTGTATGTATTTCCTGAAAAAAGCCCATATCGGTGAAGTGCAGGTTTCCGTCTGGCCTGCCGATATGCTTGAAAGCTGCCGCAAGGCCGGTATTGAATTGCTGTAAGCAGAAAGGAATGATTATGACGTTTTTATCCCTTGCCCGCTCACGCCGGAGCGTACGGACCTTCGATGGTAAGGCCCTTACCGCCGAAGAACTGCAGGAACTGGTCAGTTTCGCTGACACGGTCACAACGCCTTATCACATCCCCATCAGCTGGTGTCTCCTCGATACAGAAAAAACCGGACTGTCCAGTCCGGTGATCATAGGGGAAAAAGCTTATTTCACGGGTAAGATTTCCCGTGTACCTCATGCAGAGGAAGCCTTCGGTTATGCTTTCGAGCGCGTGGTGCTTCATGCCGCAGAAAAGGGGATCGGCACGACCTGGATTGCCGGTACCATGGACCGGGGCGCTTTTGAACGAGCCGTCAGCCTGAAGGAGGGCGAGATCATGCCCTGCGTCAGCCCGCTCGGCCGCCCTGCCGCCAAAAAGTCCCTCCGGGAAGTCATGATGCGCAAAGGCGTCTCTGCTGACAGCCGCCTGCCTTTTGAAAAGCTGTTTTTCCAGGGAGACTTCAGTCATCCGTTAAGTCAGGCAGAAGCCGGGAAGCTTTCGGATGTCCTTGAAGCCGTCCGTTTGGCGCCTTCTGCCTGCAATTATCAGCCCTGGCGGCTGATTGTCACAGACAGTGCTGTGCATTTCTATCTCCAGCGCACCAAAGGCTTTGGTGCAGGCCGCGTTTTTGATACGCAGAAAATCGATATCGGCATTGCGCTGTGTCATTTTGCCCTTGCCATGGAAGAAGCCGGAAGGGGCATCCGTTTCACGATCGCGGATCCCGGAATCGCACTGCCGGAAAGAACGGTCTACATCGCCAGCTATCAGCTTCTGTGATAAGGCGCCATCGCCCCCCTGCTTCACCGCTGCTAAAACGGCCAACATCGCGAGTCCGGCGTCGGAAATCAGAAACTTTTTATATCCATTCCGGACAATCTCTGTGTCTTTACAGTCCTGCCTCCGGAAGGCAGTGCATCTGCGTGCGGCCGAGCACCCGAAAGCCCTCTGCATGGCATTTCAGACGCCGCAGCCCGAAAAAAGTGCTGCGCAGTCTGAGATACAGATCCAATTGCTGCCATGCCTCCGAGTTCTCCGGGAACTGGCTTCTGTGCCGTCTGATACTCTCTGCCTGCACCGCTCTGAAGCGGCCTGTCTCGATGTATTGGTTTGGCTTTGCCGTCATGTAATACGCGATCGCCTGCACATCCGCACTTTTCGCCCCATAAGAAGCCATGATCTGCGCAAACGGTGCAAAGAAGGCCAGTCTTCTTGCTGCCTCCCCCGTATTCAGGTGGTCCGCATGGCATTCGCTGTCCACACAGGGGTCCGGTGCAAAAATCACCTCCGGCTCCAGTTCTCCGATCACGCGGGCAATACCGCATATCAGCTCTTCCCTCTCATATCCGCCGCCGTCCTGCAGTCCCAGAAAATGTACGTCACGAACGCCCAGCTTTGTCGCAGCTCCTATGCTTTCTTCTTTCCGGATAAGAGCGAGCGCTTCCGGTCTCATGTCCTCCGGCATGTAATCAAGCCCATAGCGGCCATCCGTGCAGATCAGAAAGCTGACCTGCTTTCCGGCTGCGGCAAGCTTTGCCGCTGTCCCGCCGGCCCCGATTTCGATGTCATCCGGATGCGGTCCCAGAAACAAAAAGCGCGTATAATCTTCTATTTTCGGCGGCGGAGCCGCTTTGTTCACGACAAAGGATAAAATGCTCATAGTCAACCTCTCATTTGTTTAAACTATAGCATGCCGCGGCCATGATTGCCACTGTTTTCGGTGCCTATTCTTGACATCACGCTAAAGCATGGTATATTTGTAGTATCTTATCATGAAAGAGGATACCGTCTTGAATGCTATCAGCGAACTCCTGAAAAATTATGAGATCCCGAAGGTCGCCCTGGTCCGTGAGACCTTCAACAATGATGTTCTCGAAGACGTCGTCGGCACGCTTCGCCGCGGCCTCGAAGAAAAATGCGCGCCGATCGCTCCCGGTGCCCGCATTGCCATCACCTGCGGCAGCCGCGGGATCGATCAGTATGCCAACATCATCCGTACGGTTGCCGAATTTGTCAAGGAAAAGGGCGGCCAGCCCGTTCTGATCCCTGCCATGGGCAGCCACGGCGGCGCTACTGCCGAAGGACAGGTGGAAGTTCTTCGCCGCTACGGAATTACCGAAGAAACCATCGGTGCTCCGATTCTGGCCTCTATGGAAGTCAATCAGATCGGCACGACCCCCCGCGGCCTTCCGGTCTATATCGACAAAAATGCCTGTGAATGCGATGGCATCATCCTGGTCAACCGCGTTAAGCTCCACACTTCTTTCCGCGGCAAATATGAAAGCGGCCTGCTGAAGATGATGGCGATCGGCCTTGCAAAGCAGAAAGGTGCGGAAATGACCCACTTCCTGCGCTTCGAAAACATGGCCGAGAACATCGAAAATGTCGGCAAGGTTGGCTTGGCAAACCTGAACATTCTCTGCGGCGTTGCCACCATTGAGAACGGTTACAACCATCTGGCAGAGCTGCATGTGCTTCGCCGTGATGAGATCGCCGACAAAGAGCCCGGCTACCTTGTTGCCTCCCGCGAACGCATGCCCCGCATTGCGCTTGATGAGATCGATGTACTGATCGTCAACGAGATCGGCAAGGAAATCAGCGGCACCGGTATGGACACCAACATCATCGGCCGTTTCCACACCAATGCAGCTTCCGGCGGTCCAAACACCATCAAGCTCGGCGTGCTGAACCTGACCGAAAAGTCCGAAGGCAACGGCAACGGTATGGGCCTTGCCGACTTTATGCCGAAGCACATGTTTGATCAGGTTGACCTGCAGGTTTCTTATATGAACACCATTACCTCCACTGAGCCGAACTCCACTCGTATTCCGATGATCCTGGCGAATGACAAAGAAGTCTTCCAGGCCGGCGTCAAGCTCTGCGGACAGATCCATAACAAAGACATCCGTCTGGTCATCATCCGTTCGACCAAGTATCTGGATGAGGTCTACATGTCTGAAGCGGCCGTGAAGGCAGCTGTCAAGCCCGTGGAAGTCCTTGGCCCGTACGAAGAAGTTCCTTTCGATGAGAACGGCAACCTGACCCTGTTCAAATAAAGCCAAACATAAGAAAAAGCCGCCCGCGGGCGGCTTT